>CAJJAU010000072.1 GCA_905182275.1 gamma proteobacterium HTCC2207 | reverse complement strand
TCTTTAGCATCACGTACTTCTATATTTAGCGAATGACGCTTGAGCTCGCGTCGAACTTTCACACAAAACGGGCACGTCTTGAATTGATACAGCGACATATTGGCGGTCACTTCGTCAATGGCCTTTTGCGCGATTACTTCGCGCACCACTGGCCTCGGGGATGTCAGCGCATCGAGTACCAAAATAATTCTTCCTAAAATCCAACGTACTAACTTCACTACTCTACTCCATCTGCCTGTTTTAACTTGTCGAGATATACCGCCGCCACGAGCAACCAGATCACCAATACCAGTTCTGTGATAATCAAAATCGTCGCTAGCTCTGCGCCATTAACCCCCCAGGCAACCACTCTCAGTACCGCAATTAACCCTAACAAAAGGGATCCTATGCGAAGATACAAACCTTCTGATTTCAAAACACCATAAAAAACAAGTATGGCGCCAAAAAGAAACAGTGCGCCAAGGTCAGCTAGCTGGGTACTGCGACCGAGACCATCCAGAAGCGGCATACCTAGATCAGCAGTTACTTTTGCCGGATCAACGACGAACAAAATGGCGTTCATTAACAAAGGTAACCCCGGTATAACCGCAATAATTTTGACTACAGTAGCATTCACATCAACACCTCATTTTAAATTGTAATTTTTCAGTTATCCCTGACAAACACATCAGAATCAACCACAAAGTTTATCACGACGAACACTTTTTCCTCGTCAAGACCTTCTTCCTTTACTCAGTATTATGATAAATATTCTGCACATCATCGAGATCATCCAGCATGTCTATAAACGTATCGAAAACGTCGATGTCATCGCCCGTTAAGACCATAGTGTTTTGAGCAATAAACTGAATTTCATCGACATCATAATCAATCTCACCAAAGGCTTCGCTCAACGCTTGCTTGGCTTTAAATGACTCGGTGTGTGGAGCGAAAACAGTCAATATTTCGTCTTCGTTCTCTATATCAATAACATCAACATCGGCGGTCAACAAGATGTCCAAAACCTCTTCTTCATCTTGCCCAGAAAATTTCAAAATCATTAAATGATCAAACATGTGGGTGACCGAACCCTGAGTGCCTATCTTAGTCTTAGTTTTGGTAAAGCATAAACGCACATCATTAAACGTGCGACTCGCGTTGTCGGTCAGACAGTCAATAATAACCATGCAGTTGCCTGGCCCATAGCCTTCATAGCGCGCCAACTCAAAGTTCTCCCCCGCGCCACCCTTGGCTTTTTCAATCGCTTTATCAATAACGTGAGTAGGTACTTGATCTTTTTTAGCCCGATCGATAACACTGCGAAGGCTTAGATTTCCTGTAGGATCGAGGCCGCCTGATTTAGCAATAACGTAAATTTCTCGAGCGTACTTACTGTATACCCGCGCTTTGGCATCTGATGTTTTTGCCATTGAGTCTTTACGATTTTGATAGGCTCTGCCCATGATCCAGTCCAATTTAGAATACAGTGGCGTATTCTATAACAGGCTATGGATTACAGCACTTAATTTGATAGAGAAATATCCAGCCTCTTCGACTCATACCTATATTGACTGGGCGTGATTTGATTCCAGCGAGCAAAAGCACGACGGAAGCTCACAGCCTCGGTGTAATTCAGTAGATTGGCAATCTCGGCAACGGTCAGCCCAGTGGTCGATAGGTACTGACAAGCCAGTGCATTCCTAACTTCATCACAAATAGCGCGAAAGTTTGTTGATTCGTTTCTCAACCGTCGCCGCAGCGTGCTCTCACTCACATACAGCCGTTCAGCAACCTGGTTAATCGTTGGGAATGGCCCGCCCGCTTGAATCAAAATACGGCGTATGGCAGCGGAGAAGTTCTCCACCCTGTTTAATCCCCGCAGCAATTCCTCGCATTGATTTTGGAAAATAACATGACCAGCCGGATTAGCCGTACTAATTAGTGAACGTATCAAACTGTTCGGTATTATCAATTCACTGAATGTCTGGCCAAACTTAATCGGCACTGAAATTAACGACTGGAGCCTCTCTCCACCCGCTGGCTCAGGATAGTTCAAGTGCATTTCACCCTCATTAACCACGTTATTGATGAGAGTTTCAGCAATAGATAATATCTGGGAAAATGTATATTCAGTAATCAGCTTTTGTTGTACAGGATTGCCAAAGTTCAGCTGTATACGCAGCGCTAAACCCGTACCTAGTTCACTCACTTTAAATGAAGGTCCCGGCCCTACTATGTCCCCGTAGCGAAGAAAAAGCTTAAGCGCTTCCCGCAAGTCAGCGCAACTCATTAACGCAAAGCCAAAGGTACCTAAGCTTGCTATATCTACTCGTTGACCAAGACGAATCATCAGAGCAGGATCATTGGACAGAGCCATCGCTGCCTCCAATATATTTAGCATATGCGTAGGAGCCAATGACCTGTGATCTTCGGTCGCCAGCACCTGCAACTCGGGTAACGAAAATAGCTGAGTTGAGCTAATACCATCCTCTTCTAAAATTGTACACAATTGTTGTAAGAGTAAATCGTGTGGCTTACGTTCAGGCATGGTGCGAGCTCGAATTATGTGGTTTGAGTCCTAGACCATAAAACAATTGAACGAAAATATCTCCACTAAAGGATGAATATATCCCCCAAATTTCAATAAACTTGGTTATTATTAAATCAGATCAAACTAATTGGACATATTTATGACCGCATTAAGATCAGCATCTCAAACGCCCGAGGGTATTTCCATTAACGCTAGAAACGTGAGTTTCGAGTTAGAAAAATCACTTGCTACTGACTGGGCAGACAATGACCCCTTTTTAACTGCTCTCTTTAACGCCATGAGTATCAGTTTCCCCTCAGGTGAGAAGAATTTTATTGATTCTGTCCGTCCCTATGAAAAACGCATCACCGATGAGAAGCTACTTAAAGAGGTCAAGGGGTTTTATAAACAAGAAGGTATACACAGCCGTGAGCATCGCAAGTACAACAAAGTTCTTTGTGAACAGCGTGGCTATGACCTAACAAAACTGGAAGGTGTCTATTTACAAAGGATTGAAGAAGGTAAATCAAATCCGCGTGTTACCCCACGAATGATGTTGGCATCCACAGTGGCTGTTGAGCACTTTACCGCCAGTTTTGGAGAGTCATTTTTAGAGGGCCGATTATTGAAAAATATTGACGGGCCTATAGGCGATCTTTGGCGGTGGCATTCTCTCGAAGAAATAGAGCATAAATCCGTTGCATATGATGTGTACAACCAAACCGGGGGCAGTTATAAAATGCGCAAAGCTATCATGCGTATTACAATGTTGACCCTGATTAAAGATTTCTTAAATGTAACATTTAAAATCTTGCGTCATGATAAACAGATGTGGAAATGGCGCACATTGAAGAGCCTATCGACATTTCTTTTTTTCAAAGATGGCTTTTTACGCCAGCACCTACGGGCCTATAATGACTTTTTTAGGGAGGACTTTCATCCTTGGGATACCGACAACCGAGCGCTGCTAGAGTATTGGCAAGAGAAGCTGGAGCCTGCCATGGCTGCAGCCTAAGGCTTTTATTGGTGCTGGCATTGCCAGCCTAGAAAGACAAACCATTGAACTTGCTAGTCTGTTCTAACTAAGCCTCTATTTTGGACTTTTATTCGACCGATTGTCCTTAGAGTTTCTGAATGTCAGGATGAAAGAGTTTGTACAGAGGGATACCAAGCAAGAACAAGCCAAGCCCCAAAAAGAACACATGCCAGCCAGAACCTGCGGCTGCTATCAGCGTATATATCACTGACAAGAGAGCAACTCCAGCCCATCCCTTGGCGCTAAGCCAGGAGCGTTTGAATTCTGCCACAGCCGATAATCCATAGGGTGCCAAAATTGAAAGGGTCGACATGGAGATTAAAAAAGAGAATGCGCCTACTAATCCTTCAGTAAAGTTAAGCACCAGTAAAGCCGTTGAAAAAACACTAGATACAATAAGTACTCCAGCTGGAGCACCGCCCCTATTTTTCTTTGCAATGACCGCTGGTGCTAAACCATCTGCAGCTACCGCCATAGCCATCTGACCCATCACAAAGATATTGCCGTTAAGAGCGCCTGCGGTAGAGATTAACGCACCTATACCGATTAGTAGCGCACCTCCAGTACCCATGTGCGAAGCCGCATCGACAAAGGGTGATTCTGACAGTGCCAATACATCGGAAGGCACCAAAAACATGATAGCGATCGACGCACCCACATAAAGGCATGACACAGTAATGGCCGCAGAAACTACCGCAATAGGAATCGTCTTCTTTGGGCTCTCTACATCGTCTGTTGCAATAACCGCGGCCTCTATCCCTATAAAGGCCCACATGGTTAACAATGCGGTACTAGCTAATGCTTCAGTGACAGGAAGGCCTTGCGGATTGAAAGCGGGAAAGTTGTCAATATCACCATAGATAATACCCAAACCTATAATCACAATTAATGGAATGATTTTAAGAATGGTCATCACCAATTGAACGGTCGCCGCTTCGGAAACTCCTTTAACATTTACCCAGGTCAGCACACCAATACCCGCGGCTGCAACCAATGCTTGAGTAAGGCTGTTGGCTGCAAATATAGGAAACACCGACCCCATGTAACCCGCGAAACCTACGGCAATAGCGGTAACGCCAAACACCACACCAACCCAATAACCCCAACCTATTAAGAAACCGGCGAGATCACCGAAAGATTCCTTCACATAGGCATAAGGACCACCTGCATGATCAGTAGTGCCGGCTAATCGCGCCAATACCAGTGACAATACAATCGTTCCTGAACAGGTCAACAGCCAACCCAGCAAACTGATCCAGCCGTAGGGAGCCAGTACCGTAGGGAGTAAAAAGATACCCGAGCCAATCATTACGCCTACTGACATTCCCCAACATTGCCAGAACCCCATCTTTTTTGTTGTTGTGCTCATCAGCGTTCCCAGAGATCTCTCGATCCTCTTATGGTTTAACGGCTATTAAAGACCTAATGTTTTAGCTTTTAATTATTAGAGCCTCGTAAAATCGGTCTCGTCATACAGGTTGGTCCGCCTTCACAGGGTATGCACAGTGAATCACCACTAAAGATATCAATTTTACAGCCAGCATTGTGCATCAGCGACAACGTTTGGTCATATCCATCAATAGCCACAACTTGACGCGGGGCGAGAGTAAGTACATTTAGGTTTAATCCGCCAGAGGCCTCGAACTCATCCGTTGGCGCCTCAAGCAATTCGATGCCCCTTGAAATCAAGAGCTGTGCTAATGCAACAGGCAATAGCACCTTATGCACCAACGCTAAATCCTCCGCCAGCAGACTAATCAATGACATCAGATGCAGGCACGCCTGCTCACCCTGATAACACGGTAAGTCAAAGGCTAAAACATTTATCCCTTGATCGCAGAGCATATTTCGCATCTGAATAATGCCAGCTTCATTGGTTCTGTATCCACGCCCGATGAGTAAGGTCTTATCATCTAACCAAAGCGTGTCACCGGCTTCACATGTTGCATCACCCGTCACTTGACCGATAACTGGAATATTCATAGCTTGGTAAAATAGTCGATGTAAGTCTGACTCACCTTTCCTAAGCATCTTACCTGGATTCATCAAAATGGCACCCCGAGGAGTCATTAAAGAGGCATCATAGGTAAAAACTGCATCAGCGGACTCAGTATTTTCTGGCATCCACAAGACTTCTACGCCTGCTCGTTCAATATATGAGACAAATTTTCGGTAATCTTTACCTAACTCTTTTGGGTCAAAACTATCGCCATAATGCCACTGATGAGCATCTGCGTTTCGCAACGTATTTCCCGGAGCATGGAGAGCAACCCTTTGCAAGGGTGCGACCATTGAGGATACGCCATAAGTCTTTACTGGCATAATTGTGGCTCAAACATTCAATGAATTGCTAATTTTACTGTCCATCAGAGGGGCTTTCATTCGTTACCCTGACAGCGATCGGCGTCTACTAAATCCCCTGCAACAAGACTCAGCGTTTGATTCATTTCAAGTGCAGTGCAAAATTCGCGATGGAGGTTGGCCACCGCCATGGAATGGACCAGTTCCGGATCATAGTCTGCACCATCAGGGCCTAAGCGATTTGTTGTTGCACAACAATCTGGTACAAGGTAGGTGTCAAAGCCCATATTCCCAGACATTCTAATAGTAGTTTCAACGCAACAATTAGTAAAAAATCCAACCACCACCAACCTTTGAATACCCGCCCTGCGCAGCAGAATTTCTAAGGATGTCCCAACAAAACCACTATTAACATCTTTCTCAATGACTATATCACTGGCTGCAATCTCAAAGCCTGGTTTCAATTCACCTCCGGGCTCGGAAAGCTTTAATGGGGAGGCTGCTTCGCGAGAATCATGCAAAGTCCAGGCAACTGGTAACCCACGTTGTCGCCACTCAGACAATAATCCCAGCATATTATTTTCAGCCTCAGGGTTATTTCTGCGACCCGTTTTACCACCCCAATGGGACAAAACATCAACACCCTTCTGTACGTCAATGAGCAGCAAACAGCTATCGTTGGAAAATTGATTAATCAAATTAGCCTTCTTTTAATTTTGTGGTTGGATTTGAAAAAATAGGATAATAACTACGGTTTATATTGTCCAGAACAAAACGTCTTTGTTTTTGCGCAGTAAACTACAAACGTTTAAGCGTTTAATAAAAAACATAATAGTAAAAATTCTACTCATTAATGACTCGACAACCTTAAAGCTTTTACTACTCTTGACGCCAAAGATATCCAGACCGAATTCGATATATTAGCTGATAATAAGACACTTGCATTGAGCTAAGCAACTTCAGTTAAGCTCTATCAAATGCAGGCCAAAAAAATCCCCCGCACTTACGTACGAGGGATTGATTTTTGGTGGAGCCTAGCGGGATCGAACCGCTGACCTCAACACTGCCAGTGTTGCGCTCTCCCAGCTGAGCTAAGGCCCCAAAAAGGAATGCGCATGATAGGGATGAGCCTACATCAAGTCAAGGATAAATCCCCGAACGCACAGTACTTTCAGCTCAATTTCTGATAGGCTTTTTCCATCTTCTTTAGTTTCTTTTTACCAACGCCGCCCAGGACATCGATAGCATGGCGTAATCTCGCCCTGGACATGTCTGGACCTAGCAAGTTCATTGAGTCCATAACCGATATAGAGGCGCTACTGCCAGCTATTGCGATAAACAGCGGCGCTAGAAATGGCTTTAGCTTAATATTCATAGCCTCAGCGACACTTTTTAGTGCCTCAAAAATAGTATCACGTTGCCAATCCTGTATTGCCTCTAGCCGCCAAAGTGAGTACTGCAATACTTCTATTAAGGGTTCTTCATCGATACCGGCCGACTTTAACTGTTCCGCGGTAATAGGCAGCATACCTGACACTAGATAATTACCGAGGGGGGCTATATCTGAAAGCGTCTCCATGCGCTGTTTGGCAAAGGGCAAGAAGGCCATCAAGACGTCGCGGTTGAGCGCCCATTCTTGAAGCCTGTCAGCAAGCTGCTCGTCAGTTAACTCTTCACGAATCCACATGCCATTGAGCCAGCTTAGTTTTTCCACATCAAACACTGGGCCGCCTAAAGACACACGCTGAATATCGAACACTTCAAGCATCTCAGATAGAGTAAATTTTTCTCGCTCATCAGGCATGGACCAACCCATACGCCCTAGGTAATTGAGCAAGGCCTCAGGTAAATAACCCATGCGCTGGTAAAATAAAATGCTGGTGGGGTTTTTGCGCTTCGATAGCTTACTTTTGTCCACATTACGCAACAGTGGTAGATGACAGAAAACGGGCATCTCCCACCCAAAATACTGATATAGCAAAATATGCTTGGGTGCTGAATTAATCCATTCCTCACCACGAATAACGTGACTGATCTCCATGAGATGATCATCTACTACGTTTGCCAGGTGGTAGGTTGGCATACCATCGGCTTTTAATAAAACCTGCAGATCTATCTGCGCCCAATCTATGCTGATCTCACCGCGCAACATGTCATTAAAGATGCACTGCCCTTCTCTGGGCACTTTCATGCGCACGACATGGGATTCGCCGTTTGCGGCCCGGGAAGACGCCTCTGCCTGATCTAGGTGCATACAATGACCGTCATAACCAAGCGCTTGTTTATTCTCCATTTGCTGCTGACGCAACGCATCTAAACGCTCTGATGAACAAAAGCAGCGGAATGCGTGTCCTTTCTCGATTAACTCGTCAGCGTGTTGCCGATATATGTCTGACCGCTCACTTTGCCGATATGGACCTTTGGGTCCGCCGTTATCTGGGCCTTCATCCCAGTCTAGCCCAAGCCAGTGAAGAGCATCTAAGATCGCTTTTTCTGATTCTGGCGTGGAACGCGCTTGATCGGTGTCTTCAATACGCAATAAGAACTCACCGCCCTGACTATGCGCGAATGCCATATTAAAAAGCGCGACGTAGGCAGTACCAACGTGCGGATCACCTGTTGGGGATGGGGCTATTCTGGTACGAACAGTCATGCTGTATTCCAACTTATTATCAATTTATATTGGAGCCAAAACTGACTCCTCTGTGCGATCATTTTAAATCACAAACTACCAGTTGTCGCGACGAGATCGCAATGCAACAAAAACTTCTTTGTCAGAACGATCCGAGCAGTCAACCGCAGAGCGGATTATGGGGTTATCTAAGCGGAAAAAAGTATTTAGCTTTCGTTCATCACCAATGGTGGTCATCAGAGGCTGTACTGTTGGATCTGCTGCCACCGCTCGCACCAACCATGCCTGGGCATCCGCGTTGTCCGGTTCCATACTGAGGGTAAAACGCAAGTTATTCTCTAGGTACTCATGCCCAGGGTAGACAGTTACATTGTCATTAAGAGTGTGAAATTGATCAACAATGGTTTGATACATTACTTCCGCATCACCGCCATTGGTGCAGTTGCCCACACCGGCATTAAATAGAGTATCGCCGGTAAATACTGCTATAGGCTGGCCCTGATCTAAAACCACAAAACAAAGATGCGCAAATGTGTGTCCTGGTGTATTCAGTACTTGCAGTTGTGCGCCCGGTTCAAGATCAATAACCTCACCGGTAGAAAGCACTCGCGTTAGTCCTGGTATTTTACCCTGTCCATTTGCATGCGCCCAAACTTCGCAGCCATGCTCTGCAACAAGTGCTTCGTTACCCTGTGTATGATCCCAGTGTTCATGGGTATTAATAATGGTTGTTAAGCGAAGATTTTTTTCCACCAATAGGCTGTTAACAATACCCTCCTCCCACGGGTCAATGACCATAGCAGAGTGATCGTCAAGCTCAATAAGATAGGTAAAGTTACGCAAAAAGCTTTGTGTATATATCTGATGAATCTTCATTGTGTAACCCTAGTCTTTGATTTTAGAATAAAGTGTGATGATCATACCTGTGGGTCCAAATTTCAAGTTATTCATAATGCTAACGCCTAGTTACCCTAACCTTACCTGGTTTACACCTCTCATTAACGCTTGAACAAAACCAATGGGATGTTTAATCTTGACCTTCTATTTTCATATGGACGTCACCCAATGATTCACGCCAAACGATTACTTTTACTGCTACTTATTTGTTCATTTGCCGCTCAAGCCGAGTGGACAAACCGGTACCCGAAGGTCGATGGCCAAAGACACCATATCTACCTTGAAAGCTACGAGCTGCCTATATTGTCCTCAGGGCCTAAATATCCAGCACCCTCTCCCGATGGAGAGTCTATTGCCTTTGCTTCCCACGGGTGGATTTGGGTCATGGACATAAGCACCCAAATGGCGACGCGTGTGACCAACGGAGAGTCTATCGACGGCCGACCTCGCTGGTCAGGGGATAGCAGACACTTGGCATTTGTACGCGATAACAGCACAGATTCATCGATTGTCATCATAGAGCTGGGCACTGACAAGACTGTCGAGATAAACACACCAACGATTGAACTAGATCCAGAATTCGCGCCTGACGGCAAATCAATTTACCTAAGCTCGGGAAAAAGCGGCTTACTCAACATATGGAGATATAACCTCAAGGATGGTGCGATGACCATGATCACCGACCTGGATGGTCATTCACGCAACCCCAGGCTGTCTACTGATGGCAACACGCTATTTTTCAGTCACCTGGACTGGCCGGAAAGACAGATTCGATCATTGAATCTTGAGTCTGGCGAGGAGACTATTCTAAAAACTGACAGTATTGGCGGTCAGTTTAGTTTTGACATGCATCCTACAAAAGACGTCGTGAGCTATACCTGGCCGGTTAATGATGACTTGAATCTGATGCTGGCTGATGTAGCCAAGTTAAACCCTATTATTAATCTCACTCCGGGAAGAACCTATATACAAGACCCGGCATGGAGTGCAGACGGCAGTTCAGTCTATTATTCAGAACCTGACTCACACCAGCAATTTAAAATGAAGCAGGTCTCAGCGTTAGGCGGATCAAGTAAAGAAGTACAGATTAAGCATTGGGATTGGGGCCAAAAAACCGCTAAATTGATAATAACCACACGTTTAAATCATAAAACCACACCAGTTAGACTCTCTGTTAAGGGGCCAAATGGGCATCCTATTGTAAACCCCAATGCGGCTACTTACTTTGACTCCCAAAATGGACTGCATTACTTCTACAGCGACGGCACTGTGGATCTTGAGGTGCCCGAGGGCAATATTTATATTACTGCTGTGCATGGAATGATGGGGCTCCCAGTGGAGAGTATGGTCAGTGTTGTCGGTGACAGTAAAATCGTTATACCGGTCAAAGAGGTGTGGAATGCAAAACAGGCAGGCTATCGATCTGCTGACTTTCATCTACATCTAAACTATGACGGCCCCTATCGCCAAGTAACAAAAGACATAGAGCCTTTGATCGCCGGAGAAAACTTAGATATTGCCACACCGCAAGCCGCCAATCTTCATAATCGCCTTATGGACAGAGAGTTCTTAGGAGAGACGCTGCGAGCGCGAAGTGGTTCTATAATAAAGTTTGCTCAAGAAGTGAGATCCCACTTTCACGGCCATATTGGTGTGGTTGGACCCTCTGAATTTTACTTTCCATGGTTCTGGGGTCCGGGCTATCCAACGCTCAATAATGGCGACCTCTCCAATGCTAGTGTCTTTGAATTTGTAGAGTCTTTTGAAGATAGTATTGGCACCTACGTCCACCCCGTTGCCTATAACGTAAATCCCTTTGACCATAAAAAAGCCTCTAGTATTCCATTAGAGTTTATCCCCGATGGTATTCTATCAAGCCATGTTGGCCTTGAACTGGTTTGTGCTTGGAGCGATGAACTTGGTACTGCAGAGCTATGGTACCGGCTTCTAAATATTGGACGCCCTGTCATTGCGATGGCAGGAACGGATATGTTTGTGGACTTTCATCGGACGCCAGCAATCGGTACGGCACGTGTTTATGCCGAACAAAGCCAAAATAAATTGCAATGGACCTCTTATATTAACGCCGTTAAGCAAGGTCGAACCTTCGTCACAAACGCGCCGGTACTTTTGCTTGAACTCGACGGAAAAATAAAGCCGGGGGATGTGATTTTAGGTGGTAAGCAATCATTCTCGTTACAAGCTTCTTCTGCGATTGCTGTTGATAATATCGAATTGGTAGTAAATGGGGAGATAGTTTGGTCTGGAGGTAGCATTGATGCGGGAGATTCACGAACCTTTACAGGTCAAATTGACCTTCCTGAAGGTGGCTGGGTCGCCGCGCGGGCCCATGGGGGCGAAACCTCTTGGCCATTAATGGACAGCTATCCGTTCGGGCACACATCACCCATTTGGATTAATAGCAAAGGGAGCACCGAGCCCGCTGCTAAAACTAAGGCAACGAGAGAATTGCGTCGTGCGTTAAATCACATCGAAGAGCGAGCTCGACTAGCGTATAAAGGCGAAAATATATCCGCCTTACTGACACGAATAGATGATGCTCGAGAAGCTATTAGTGACTAGTAGCACTACATTTTGGCCAAAAAAAAGGGCTTCCTCGGCGGGCCTTTTTTTGGCCGAATGACTATGGGAAATCTGAATTAATCCGATCGTAGCATTACATATATCAGCGTCAAAGCAACAAAATACAGCTCTGGAAACTATTCTTATTCGTAGGCTTATTTATCACTAGTAACCACTCTAGATTTCGGATTAATCGCCACCAATCCACAGAAAACCATCAGAAAGACAGAGCTAGAGATCATTGCCATATCCAAACTATATTCAATAACGAAGCCCATAATCGCGTCAGCAATAGGTAACAGCCCCATAGACATCAGCATAAGTACACTCATCACCCTACCCAATAAATACTCAGGCGTGATTTTTTGTAACCATGTCGTGAAGTGCACATAAAAATACGCTTCAAAAATCCCAGATACAAAAAACAATAACATTGCCCACCAGTAGGCGTCATAAAAAATGATCAGTGCCAAGGTGGAGCCGCTAAACACATAGGCTATGAACATCATAGGAATCAAGTTAGTGTCCTTTGGTCCTTTCATATAACCGCTGGCAACAGCGCCTATCAGGGCACCGGCGCCAAAGGCGGCTGTGACCAATCCATAAACATAGGCGCCTTCTACGAAACGCTCTTTCGCCCATACCGGAATACCAACAAACACCATGGGCATAAAGAAGAAATGTATCACTGCCATTCCTATAAAACCAAAGCGCACCGCTGGAATTGAAGCGACCCATTTTACCGCTTCACCAATTTCTTCATACAGCGAACCTTTGTCCTCCGAGGACGCAGCCGCTTCGAGTGGCCGGACCTTAACGAAAAGTAGTGTTACAAAAGATACGGCGAAGGTTAGTCCGTCGACAAAGAAAGCACGCGCTAAACCCTGTCTATCCACCTCATAACTATTGATAGCGTCAGCGTTGACATCGTGATGACTGACTGAAGACACTTCACCTGCGATGATAAAGGCGGCAATAACGGGACCAAGGGTCATACCCAAGTGAAGAGTGGTCTGAAGAATCGCGTTACCGGCTTGAAGGTCATCCCTAGAAACAAGGCTTGGGATGATTGAGGTACTCGCAGGGTAGAAAAAAGCATCCGCCACACCAAAGGCGAAAGCCAGGATAAATACCGTCGTTACCTGCACCGCATCGTTATAAATCATATAGGCAAGAGACATTACCAAGATCATTCTAAGCGCATTAGTAGCGAGGATAACCAAACGAGGACTGGTTCGATCAACTAGAGCACCGCCGGCAAGCATCAAAATGGCACGAGGGATCCCTTGGACTGCAAAAACAAGCCCCGTTAAAATAGCACTATTAGTCATTTGTAAAACAAGCCAAGGAAAGGCTATTAGGCTGATATGGTCGCCAATAACAGACGCCATTTCACCAAACCAGAATAATGAAAAGTTACGATTTTTAAACAGACTGAACATTTAGACGTCACTCAATTACATTACGAATAGTTTATAGACTAACCACTATGAAGTTAACTGAATTGCCGCAATATAGGAGGTTTCACATATAAAACACGAGACCTTCAAATAAAGAATCGTGCGTGAACCACTTCACGAAATAGAAAAATGGTGGGCCGTCCGCGACTCGAACGCGGGACCAATTGGTTAAAAGCCAACTGCTCTACCAACTGAGCTAACGGCCCTCAGAGGAGGTGCGTATCATACTGACCAGCTAACAAAATTCAAGCGTTATTTTGATATCTTGTCGGGTCATTTACCCCTGCCTCAAAAAACCCCTGTGCACGCAGTCGACAACTGTCACATTTGCCACAAGCCAGGCCATCAGAATTTGCCTGATAACATGAAACGGTCTGCCCATAATCTACCCCAAGCTCCAACCCAGCCTGGATAATTTGCGCCTTAGTCATGTCAATGAGAGGCGCTTCAATTGATAAATGATTCCCCTCTACACCAGCTCGTGTGGCTAGATTAGCCATTGTTTCAAAGCTGGCAATATATTCTGGCCTACAATCTGGATAACCGGAGTAATCGACCGCATTAACGCCGACGAAAATTTTGTTGGCCCCAATCACTTCAGCCCAACCAAGAGCAATTGACAAAAAGACAGTATTCCGAGCGGGCACATAGGTCACGGGAATTCCCGCAGTCTCTTTCTCTGGCACTGCAATGGTAGTGTCGGTGAGAGCGGAGCCACCGATGGCTTGCAAATCAAGCTTAATGACTTTGTGTTCGACAACCGACATTGACTCCGACACTCGAATCGCTGCATCCAGTTCTGAGCGATGGCGCTGACCATAATCAAAGCTAAGCGTATAACACTGGTAACCTTGCTTGGCGGCAATCGCCAAAACCGTAGACGAATCTAAACCACCGGAAACTAAAATAACGGCCTTATCAGGCATTTGAGGAAAACCTTTTACTGGAAGTTTTTATCTAAAAAATTGCGGGCTTTACTGGCAACGCCACCAGAGCTTTGTGCTGCGGCTTCAAGAAGGCTTTTTGCCCGTTTTAGCTCACCCAGCTGGTAATATATCTTACCTAGCTTAAAACTTGAATCCATGGCCTTTGGGTGGCTCGCATGACGCTCAACAATACTTGTGAACGCTTGCCGCGCCAATTCTGTATCACCTTGCAACAGATAGATTTCACCCAACCAATAGTTAGCATTCGCTGCAAATGGACTAGCAGGATACCTCTCTAAGTGTGTCTTTAGAGCAATGGTGGCTCCTTCGATATCCCGCTCTTTTAATAGTTTATTCGATGCCGCTTTATAATCTTCTTCGACAGATGACTCATCCAATACTAAATCGGCCTGCACAGTTGCGGCAACCGTAGTAAATTCAACGTCAGTTGTTGCGTCCAAATCTGATATGACGGTACTCTCATCACCAACTGCAGTATCGGGATTGTCTGTAATACGATTAGGATCAGATACTAGAGAAATACCTGTTTCTTGGGCAAGCCCTAAACGGCGGTCAAGGTCTAGATAATCGTCGAGCTGACGTTGTTTTACTTGCTGCAGTTCATAGGTCATTTCTTCGACCAAGCCCCTAAGCATTCTGACCTCTTCTTGCAGATTTTGCATAATATCGTAACGACTAGACACTAGCTCCACAGAGTTCGCAGATTCCGCCGGCATAAATTCAGTAATAACATCTTGTGCACCAGACGAGGAGGTTTGCGAAGCATCTACAATGGGCACTAACTCTTGTGCCACTGCTCCCACAGGAATACACAGAAAAAGTAACCAGAATCTTTGATCTAATTTCATTTCAGCTCACGTGTAACAAGTTTAAATCTAAAAAATCAGCGGCTGGAGTCGATCGACTCCAGCCACCAGGTACTAATCTTCGGACTCTACTTAAGCTCAACTCTACGATTCATACTCCAAGCTGCAGCACTGCTACCAAAAGAAGCTGCTCGCTCTTCACCGTAGCTGACAACCTCGATCATATTGCCGGAGACGCCT
This sequence comes from gamma proteobacterium HTCC2207, assembly GCA_905182275.1. Lineage (GTDB taxonomy): Bacteria > Pseudomonadota > Gammaproteobacteria > Pseudomonadales > Porticoccaceae > HTCC2207. The sequence goes on along the minus strand of CAJJAU010000072.1, from coordinate 17,651 downwards.
TGTAAAACCATGAAGTCTTTAACCGCATTAGCGCGACGCTCAGCAAGCGCCATATTATACTCGCGAGTACCACGCTCATCAGCATGTCCCTCTAACCGCAAAGCCCGCGGATTGCTCATGAAAAACTGAGCATTCTCGACCAAAGCTGCCCGAGACTCATCACTTAGTACTGCTTTATCAAATGCGAAGTAAAACACAGTGTCTGCAGAATTAGTTGGCTCGGCAACCTCTTCAACCATTGTTGCTGTGTTCTCAGCATCCATCTCTAGAGTCGCCGTTTGGACAGTGGTATCTTCAATTGAAGATGTGCTTTCATCAACCGGAGACGAACTACAGCCAGCAAGCAGCACCGACAGGCATAGAACAGGAAGACCCATTTTAGTTGCAGAAATATTCATTTACAGCTCCTTATTAAAAAGTATATTTAAGTGTTATATCAAAAATAATGCCATTACCTTAAGAACGGCGACCAAGCTGGCTCTCTGACATCACCGGATTTAGCCGGTAAAAAATACTTCACGCCAGCATCTAGCGACACCGCAGACAAAATTCCTTTATCGCCCTGCTTTGTCGCATAAATTAACATTGCCCCATTGGGAGCTACTGTCGGAGATTCATCCAAACGAGTCTCTGTCAGCTCTAACATCCGACCAGTAACCAAATCTAGTGTTGCGATATGAAACACTCCCGATTCGCGATGAACCATGACTAGAGTACGACCGTCAGGCGCAAGACTTGGTCGAGCGTTATAGTTACCCTTGAATGTTATTCGTTGCACCGCCCTAGTTGCAACCGTTAATTTATAAATTTGTGGAGTACCTCCCCTATCTGAGGTAAATAATAGACTTTTCCCATCCGGAGACCAAGTAGGCTCGGTATCAATGGCAAAATGACGAGTCATTCGAGCAAACTTATTTGTCGCAAGGTCCAAAATATAAATTTCAGGATTTCCATCTTTGGATAGTACTAAAGCTAACTGCTTACCATCTGGCGACCATGATGGAGCGCCATTAAGTCCGCGAAAATTGGTTAGTTGTTTTCGAGCAGCTGTCGTTAAACTCTGCCTAAAAATAGCTGGCCTACCCGTTTCAAAGGACACATAAGCTAATTCATCCCCTTTGGGAGACCACGCTGGAGACATGATAGGTTCAGCAGATTTAAGCATTACTCTTTCTCTAGCACCATCAGAATCTGCGACATTCAGTTGATAAACTAAACGTCCATCTTTTTGATCGGCGGTGACATAAGCCAGTCGAGTGCTAAAGGCGCCACGAATACCGGTTATTTCTTCATAGATCTTGTCACTGGCCAGATGCGCAAGGTCTCTTAATTGGTTTTTTGACCCTTTAACACTGTGTTTAAAGACGGTTTTTTGAGCATTTACATCTAGCAAACTAAAACTCAACTCAACCCCACCCTCCTCCACTGCAGACAAGGAACCCACAATCAGATATTCGCTGCCAAGTAATCGCCAATCCCTGAAATAGACATCCTCAGGGTGAGAGGGAAATGCCAGCATATTCTCTCTGGGGATAGTCTTAAACAGCCCACTTCTCTGCAGGTCCGATTCGACAATGGCACTGATATCCTCGACTAATTGATTGCCGGACATCACCATGGGTGGAACCGCAACCATAGTAGGCTGATCATTACCTTGGGTCACTCTAATAACCAACTCACTCCAAGCTTTTAACGGGTGAATAATCAACACAAGGCACAGCAAGAGTGCTTGAGAAGAATGGCGCAAGGGTTTTATTTTGTGGGGCATCTGATCTCCATTAATCTTTAAAGCCTAAGGTCTAGGGGGCTGAATGAAACGTCTACTTGCCGAAACTTCTTTTCAAATAGACTCGGCGCCATTTGTTGCAACTCAACAAATGGCGCTGCCTTAAACGCGGCCTGCTCAACCGACCGATCGAATGCTGAATCACCACTTGATGTTAATATAGTCACACCCACCACACGACCGGTTGGCACCAATTGCAATCTAATCAGTGTCTCCATACCTCGGCGTGCACTGGGAGGGCGACTCCAATTCTCGGAAAGACGCTGCGAAATCAGCTGTCGGTAACTATTCGCCGCCACTTCGTCTTCTTGAGCGCTAATCAATGATTGCTCTTCAGCAAGAGTCTGTGCAAATTCTGCCGCAAGCTCCTGCCGCTGCAGCTCCTCTAAACGCTCTCGCTCAAGCTTGTCTTGTTCTAAAGCCAGCCGTTCTCTTTCCTTACGATCCAGATCGGCCTTCTTTTTCTTTAGCGCATCAGCGTTTGTCTTGGCTTTTGCTTTTGCCTTGGAGGCATCTAATCGACGCTGTCGCTCACGCTTCTTTTCTGCGGTATCTTCTTTGGTTCTCTTTGGCACAACTACTTTCTTTTTGGGTGCAAGCTCGACAAGTTTTGAATTAATATATTGTGGCTGTATGACTATAGCTTGAGTATCGCCATTCCCAGGAATGAGCAATACGCTGAGCACCAAGCCATGTATGCAGATACTGCCAATAGCCCCTAAACCATAACTGAGATAATTTGTCATGCTACTGGCTAGCGGGTTCTGTCACCAACCCAACAGATGTTGCGCCGGCAAGCTGTAATTCACTCATCAAATTTACCACGGAACCATAATCCACCGCAGTATCACCCCAAACAAGAATCGGCGTCTGTGGCTTTTGCCTGAGTATTTTGGTAACTCGTTCTTTTACCGTTTTCAATGACTGAGTTTCATTTATTCCTTTGACGTCAATCCAGTATGTACCGTCGCCTTTTATCGACACTATGAACGGTTCTTGATCGGTGCTGTCCATCGGAGCGGAATTAGCCGACGGTAACTCAACCTTCACACCTTGCATTAGCAATGGTGCGGTTATCATAAAAATAACCATCAGTACCAAGGTAACATCAATGTAAGGCACTACATTGATTTCGGCTACTAATTTACGCTTCGGTTTTCTTGACTTCACAAACGCTAAACTCCAAAATTCAATCTATTTCGAATAAACCTGACGATGTAAAATACTCGAGAACTCATCTGAAAAAGTCTCGTAGCTGGTATTAATACCCTCAACCTTTGCGGCATATCGGTTGTAGGCTATAACAGCGGGTATGGCCGCAAAGAGACCCATTGCGGTTGGTATTAGTGCCTCTGATATACCCGGGGCTACCGCAGCCAATGTTGCCTGCTGCATCATTCCGAGACCTCGAACGGTATCCATAATTCCCCATACAGTGCCCAGCAGGCCAATATAGGGGCTCACCGAAGCGACGTTGGCAAGAAAGGGTAAGTTGACGCCTAGCTTTTCATCTTCACGTGACAATGCGACTCGCATTGCCCTATCAGTGCCTTCCATAACGGCATCAGGATCGGCTTTATCCGAGTGCGACAAGCGATTAAATTCACGAAAGCCGGCTCTAAATACATTTTCAATACCGTCTGATATGCCAATATCCTTGGCCTTCTGAGTCAACTCTTGGTAGTACTGCGCTAAATCCACACCAGACCAAAAGGTGTCTTCGAAATCCTTAAAGTTATTCTGTGCTTGGCTCAGAAAAATCCCTCGTTGAACAATCATAATCCAGGACATTACCGAGGCAATGAACAAGATTCCCATAACCGCTTGCACCGGTAAACTAGCATTTACAATTAGCGAAAGGATTGATAAGTTTTCTTCATTCACTGGCCTGAACTCCGGTATTGGGCCATAAGGCCATTTAATTTTTGATACATTACTTGTGGCATTGCTGCCGGTTTCTTCGTAGCAGCATTTAAACAGGCTAATTTGACATGCCCTTCACATAAAAGAGTATCGCCCCTGAAAATATTTTGACTCATCGACAAAGTCACTTTTCGAACCGACTCTAACTTTGCCAGCACCCTAATTTCATCGTCTAATACCGCAGGGCTATGATATTTAACCTGCACCTCATGGACGACCAACTGTAATCCATCAAAAAGTGCCGGCTTGCCATAACCTAAACTGCGCATTAACTCGGTTCGAGCTCGCTCCATAAATTTGAGGTAATTAGCATAGTAAACAATGCCGCCCGCATCTGTATCTTCAATATAGACACGCATAGGCATACAAAATTCAGTCATCCACAACATCCATCTGTTGCTGGACACGTTTTGGGCTTTTGAGGCCAAAGTGCTCGTAAGCCATTCGCGTTGCCATTCGCCCTCTTGAGGTCCTCATTAAATAGCCCTGCTGAATCAAATACGGCTCAAGGACGTCTTCAATAGTTCCACGCTCCTCACTCAACGCAGCGGCTAAACTGTCAACTCCGACAGGGCCTCCCTCAAATTTTTCCATCAGGGTTAACAATAGGCGCCGATCTAAATGGTCAAAGCCGCTCTGATCAATATTAAGCATATTAAGCGCTGCATCAGCTGTCTGCTTAGTAATTGAACCATCACCTTTAACTTCGGCATAATCCCTGACTCGCCTGAGCAGTCGATTTGCTATTCGGGGTGTTCCACGAGCTCGGCATGCAATTTCTTTAGCGCCATCATCGTTGATTTCTACCTTAAGAATACTACTCGCTCGCCTTACGATACTGGCAAGATCCTCAACCGAGTAGAATTCTAATCGCTGAACGATACCGAATCTGTCTCGAAGGGGCGATGTTAGCAATCCGGCCCGTGTAGTAGCTCCCACCAGCGTAAACGGCGGGAGATCCAACTTGATGGAACGTGCAGCGGGCCCCTCGCCAATCACAATATCTAACTGGTAGTCTTCCAGAGCAGGATAGAGAATTTCCTCTACAACCGGACTCAGTCGATGAATTTCATCAATAAAGAGCACATCACCAGATTCTAAGTTTGTTAGCAGCGCGGCAAGATCTCCAGCTTTTTCCAATACCGGGCCCGATGTGGTTTTGAGGTCCACCTGCATTTCATTGGCAATAATATGTGCCAAGGTAGTTTTCCCGAGACCAGGGGGGCCAAATACAAGCGTGTGATCAAGCGGTTCGCCACGCCGCCGTGCGGCTTCGATAAAGATCTCAAGCTGTTGCTTGACCACCGGCTGACCAACGTATTCCTCTAGGGTTACAGGACGCAGCGCTCGATCATAGCGCTCTTCCGAGGCGGAAATATCAGGAGAAATTAAGCGATCAGGTTCTATCATTAAATAAGGTCTCGAATTTGTCTTATAGCATACATTGCTCATGTGAACTTTTCACTACGCAGTAGTGTTAAGCCAGTCGTATTTGTCCATTATGTAGCTTATTTAGCCACCATGGATTTAAGAGCTCCTCTAATCAATTGCTCGGCACTGGCCATTTCATCACTATCAACCCGGCTAATCATTTTAGCAGCGTCCTGGGGTTTATAACCAAGCGCTATTAAGGCGCTCTCAGCCTCTTGCTGAATATCAGGCCGCTTAATCGAGACATCTGTATTTTCATTGGCAGTCGTATCAATATCATCTACTCGATCTCTCATTTCAATGACGAGTCTTTCCGCAGTTTTCTTACCTACTCCAGGGAGCCTTACTAAGGTGGCAACATCATTATTGCGTATTGCATGGGCAAATTCGCCGGCAGTCATACCCGACAGTATACCCAGAGCCATTTTTGGACCTACCCCGTTCACCTTAATGAGAGTCCGAAAGAGGATTCGTTCCTGCAGCGAGGAAAACCCAAACAATAACTGGGCATCTTCTCGAACAACGAAATGTGTATGAAGAGTAACGCCCTGGCCAATGTCAGGTAGATCAAAAAACGTACCCAGAGAAACTAGCACCTCGTAACCAACACCCTGTACATCAACTAATACATCAGGTGCAATTTTACTGACGATAATTCCTGTGATTTGTCCAATCATATGCCGTTAATCTCTCTAATTTTTATTGATATACCGAACTTTTATTTATGTCTGCCACGGGCAAAACCTTTTACCGCATTCCCCAAAGCTGCATTGGTATGCATGCTATGTGCATGACAAATAGCTACTGCAAGCGCATCAGCTGCGTCTTCAGATGGAGACTGAGATAATTTAAGGAGTTGCTTGATCATGACTTGAACCTGGTGCTTATCAGCGGCCCCAGTTCCCACAACAGCCTGTTTTACACTTCTGGCTGAATATTCCCCAACCGGAAGTCCGGCATTAACACCGGCCACAATTGCTGCACCCCTGGCTTGCCCTAACTTTAACGCTGCGCGGGGGTCCTTGGCAAAAAACACCTCTTCAATACCCATATGCTGTGGATGATACTGCTCAATGATTTCGCTAACACCGTCGAATATTATTTTTAACCTGTCCGGAAGAGACTTCTCCGGAAGTCGGATAATACCACTAGAGATATAGGCAATTTTACTTCCAGCAACGTCTATCACACCATATCCGGTACGTCTCGAGCCTGGATCTATCCCCAAAATTCTAATCATAGTCTTTCTTAAGTAAAACCTTTCACAGAGTGTTGCAACCTCATTGGGCTGAGTCAACAAATAAAAAAGCCCTCTGAACATAATTCAGAGGGCTTGTTCTGAAACCAGGGTTAAAACCGAATGGGTTAGTCCTCTGATTTCGCTGCAGGCTTAGCTTTTGCTTTAGGTGCAGCCTTTGCTTTAGGCGCAGCTTTTGCTTTAGGTGCAGCTTTTGCTTTAGGTGCAGCTTTTGCTTTAGCTTTTGGCTTAGCTTCTTCAGCGGCAGGTGCTTCTTCCGCAGCAGGTGCTTCTTCGACAGCCGGTGCTTCTGCAACAACAGCTACTTCTTCGACAGCCGGTGCTTCTTCAACAACAGCTACTTCTTCAACAGCAGGTGCTTCTTCAACAGCAGGTGCTTCTTCAACAACAGCTACTTCTTCAGCAACAGCTACTTCTTCAACCACAGCTACTTCTTCAACAGCAGGTGCCTCTTCAACAGCAGGTGCCTCTTCAACAGCGGCGACTTCTTCCACCGGAGCTTCCTCAACTACAGGAGCGGCAGGCATAACTGCTTTAATTAAACCTTCGGCCAACAAAACTTTAACTTTCTCGTCACCATTGACCCAATCTTTGCCAGCATCTTTTACCGCATAACGGCCAGAGCCTTTTTGATATACAACATATTCTTTTGTCTTTTTTATAACTTTCATCGGTATTACCTCGTTTAATGATTACTCGTTTGAGTATTAATTGCCGCACAACTTGCGCGACGTTTTCGTACACTTACCACTTACCACTTACTTCGTCTAAGCCCCGAAATAATTCTCAGGCTAGTCTTCTTTTTTACGCAAACGGATGTTTAGATCTCGCAATTGCGCAGCATCTACACGGCTTGGTGCATCAGTAAGCAGACAAGCTGCAGACTGCGTTTTAGGGAAGGCCATTACATCTCGAATAGAATCTGCGCCAACCATCAACATAATCAGGCGATCCAAACCAAACGCAACACCCCCATGAGGTGGAGCACCAAACTTTAATGCGTCCAGCAAGAAGCCAAACTTCTCGCGCTGTTCCTCAGCATCAATTCCCAATACATCAAATACAATTGATTGCATATTTTGATCATGAATACGAATAGAACCGCCACCAAGCTCGACACCATTAAGCACCATGTCATAAGCCCGCGACAGCGCATTAGCCGGATCAGCTTTGAGCTCTTCAATCGAACATGATGGCGCAGTAAACGGGTGGTGAAGCGGTGTTAAAGAACCCGAATCAGTGGTTTCAAACATGGGGAAGTCGATCACCCACATAGGGGCCCACTCGCAGGTGTAAAGATTAAGATCTTCGCCAACCTTACAACGTAAGGCGCCAAGCGCTTCGGAAACAACAGAGGACTTATCGGCTCCGAAGAACACAATATCGCCGTTTGCAACGTCTAAACGCTGCATAATAGCCAAGGTAACTTCTTCACCAAGAAACTTAATGATCGGAGATTGCAGGCCGTCAATGCCGTTTTCTAGCGCGTTAACTTTTATCCAAGCAAGACCTTTAGCGCCATAAATACTGACAAACTTAGTGTAATCATCAATTTGCTTTCTAGAGATTGTCGCGCCACCAGGCACTTTAAGCGCGGTAACTCTGCAAGCAGGATCATTGGCAGGCCCGGCAAATACTTTGAAGTCTATATCTTTCAGCAAGTCTTTAATGTCAACCAATTCTAATGGGATTCGCAGATCAGGCTTATCTGATCCGTAACGCTGCATCGCTTCGCTATAGGTCATTCTTGGAAATGCTGCAAACTCAACGTTCATATGTTCAGCAAACAGCTTAGTCATCATTGTCTCAGTAGTAGACATAATGTCTTCTTCTTCAATAAACGACGCTTCAATATCGATTTGAGTAAACTCTGGCTGGCGATCTGCCCGGAGGTCTTCATCTCTAAAGCATTTGGCTATTTGATAATAACGATCAAATCCAGCCACCATAAGCATCTGCTTAAATAGCTGAGGAGACTGAGGCATAGCAAAAAACTGACCGGGATGAGTCCGTGACGGTATCAAGTAGTCTCGAGCACCCTCAGGAGTTGCCCGCGTCATAATAGGTGTTTCAATATCTAAGAAACCGTCTTCGACCAGATAGTTACGAATCGATGAAGTGATTTTAGAGCGAAACCGCAAACTATTTTGCATTTCGGTTCGCCGCAAATCCATGTAGCGATATTTAAGACGCACATCTTCGCCGACGGTAACAAAATCATCTAACTGAAAAGGAGGCGTTTGAGCGGTATTTAAAATTTCTAGCTGGGTACCATAAACTTCGATCTCACCGGTTGCCATACCAGAGTTAACGGTCGTTTCACTGCGTGCTCGTACCTTCCCGGTCACCTTAAGTACGTACTCCGACCTGACACTATCAGCCAGCTTGAAAAACTCACCCCCGTCAGAGTCAAATACCACCTGCACAATACCTTCACGATCGCGCAGATCAAGAAAGATAACCCCGCCATGATCGCGGCGGCGGTCAACCCACCCCGTTAAAGTGATTTCACTATCGATATGAGAGCTTCTCACTAACCCACAATAAATTGATCGATCCATTAGTTTATTATTCCCAGTATAAAAATTATTATGAACTCGAGGTTCCGCTAGAGGCTGTGTCAGATTTAGCCGAAGCGCCGTTTTTTTGCTTTGCTGTAGAGCTATCGGATGACCCAGGACTATCCCCTGAACCCGTATTCGTTACATTCTTCATTTTGCCCTTTTTAAAATCGGTTTCATACCACCCGCTGCCACTGAGACGAAATCCGACCGCTGAGATAAGCTTTTTCAGGGCCGCTTCATTACATGCAGGGCATTCTAACAACGGATCATCGCTGATTTTTTGTAGCTTCTCCATCTCATGGCCACAAGACTGGCAACGATATTCATAAATTGGCATCCCTTAACTCCTTTTTATCATGTCACCGCACATTTTTGTGGCTTGTCTTAAACCTGTATTTTAAAGGCGGCGCAGTATACATCAGCCTCTGCTCTGAGAGAATGCCAGAATCAACACTGTTTTATATGAATTCACAAAAATTATTTGATAAGGATCTGGCAGTTACCGAAATTTGGACTATAAATAAACGGTATACATAGAATTTACCTGAACTGGTTATTCTCGACTTCACCTTTTATTTTAAGGGACTAAACGATGAAAGAATCATTGAACACTGGCAACTCTCTCTCTAACAACACTGTAAAAGACATGTCACCCATCACTGAACGTTTTCATAAAAACGACATCATTAATGAACTTGCCATTCAATCAGACCTCAGCCGGCAGCAAATTAATATCGTTTTAGATGAGCTCGCGATTCTAATTGAACGACACATTATTGATGGCGCGGTAGGAGAATTTATCCTCGCAGGCCTATTTAAGGTCACCACTGCTCAAAAAGATCCCAAAGCGCCTCGCGTAGGCATAAACCCTTTTACTGGGCAATCGATCGAGTTTTCTGCAAAGCCCGCAAGAACCTTGGTTAAGATACACCCTCTAAAGGGACTCAAGGATATGACGCGCTAACGATACTTGGGAACCTAGCGCTGAGAATCACTAATATACTCACCAAGCTCTGCACGCAAACGTTGCTTAAATCTCTCTAATTCCTGAGAAACATAGGTAGAAGACGGTGCCTGGCCCCAAACCGGCTTTGGCCAGCAAAGGTCTGTTTGGTATCTGCAAACATGGTGCATGTGAAGCTGGGGTACCATATTTCCTATGGTCGCAATATTGAGCTTATCCGGCTTGCATATTTTGACCAATGCGTTGGCCAGCAAGCAAGATTCCTTAAGTAATTCTTGCCTATCAGACACACTTAATTGGTATATCTCATCAATATCCGATCTTTTCGGAACAAGGATTACCCACGGGTAATTCGCGTCTTTGCTAATGAGCAAAAGACTTAGCGAAAACTCACCGACAAGTACTGTATCTTTTTGAAGCACAGGGTGTAATTGAAACATTTTTAGTCCTTAGACTGCTTTCTTGTATACCGGGACGGTTCTGGTCAGTAAAATGGTACCATTAGTCACCCATTAAAGTTTAAGAGAAATCATGCGCGCTAGCCGATACCTAATCACAACGAAAAAAGACTCTCCTGCAGACGCTGAGGTAATCAGTCACAAACTAATGCTACGAGCGGGCATGATAAGGAAGGTTGCCTCAGGCCTCTACTCATGGCTCCCTCTTGGACTCAAGGTATTCCGAAAGGTTGAAAATATCGTTCGCGAAGAAATGGACAGGTCCGGTGCGCTTGAATTAATGATGCCAGTCGTCCAACCCGCTGATCTGTGGCAAGAGTCCAAGCGCTGGAATCAATTTGGTCCCGAACTTTTGCGTATCAAGGATCGTCACGATCGTGAGTTTTGCTTGGGCCCAACCCATGAAGAAGTCATTACAGACATTATTCGCAGTGAAATTAGTAGCTACAAGCAACTACCGGCGAACTTCTATCAAATACAAACTAAGTTCCGCGATGAACGCAGACCTCGCTTTGGAGTAATGCGTACACGTGAATTTTGTATGAAGGATGCCTATTCGTTTCACAGCAACGCAGATTCACTGCAAGAGACTTACGATCTCATGCACCGTACTTACTCAGAAATCTTCCAACGAACCGGGCTAGTCTTTAGAGCGGTGCTTGCCGATACTGGAAGTATCGGCGGAAGTCATTCTCATGAATTTCACGTGCTTGCTGAGTCAGGAGAAGACGCTATTGTGTTTTCTAATGGCAGTGACTACGCAGCGAACATTGAGAAGGCTGAAGCCTTAGCACCCGAACAGAATAATCCATCAGGTACGGCACCCATGGCAGAAATTGCTACTCCTGGAGTGCATACCATTAGTGACCTGGCTACATTCTTAAGTGTTGAGGCCAATCAAACACTAAAAGCATTAATTATTAGTGCTGAAAATAATGAGGGAGAAGCTGAACTGTTTGGCCTCATGTTGCGCGGCGACCACGAGTTAAATGAAGTAAAAGCCCAACGCGTTTTGGGCCTTAGTGGCGATATTGCTTTTGCAACTGAACAACAGATTAAATCCGCATTGCAATGCGCACCTGGCTCGATCGGACCGGTTGGCTTAGGCTTAACCATGATTGTTGACCCCAGTGCAGCAGCTTTGAGAGACTTCAGTTGCGGCGCTAACAAAAACGATTTTCACTTCACTGGCGTGAACTGGGATCGCGACTGCGCTGACTTCACGGTAGCTGATATTCGCAATGTCGTCGCTGGTGATGCTAGTCCCGATGGTAAAGGCACCCTAGAGATTAAACGCGGTATCGAAGTAGGACACATATTTCAGTTAGGTACAAAATATAGCGAATCCATGAAGGCCACAGTGCTTGATGAAAATGGTAAAGAGCAGTTTATGAGTATGGGCTGCTATGGCATTGGCGTTAGTCGAATTGTAGCCGCGGCGATTGAGCAAAATAATGATGCCAATGGCATTATATGGCCTGAATCTATCGCACCTTTCCAAATTGCCATTGTGCCGATCAACATGCACAAGTCTGAGGCCGTTAAATTAGCCTGTGAAGGTCTATATGACCAACTAACAGAACTGGGGTACGAAGTCCTCTTTATGGATCAGGCCAAGGCTAGGTTAGGCGGCATGCTGGCTGACATAGAGTTGATTGGTATCCCTCATCGAGTGGTGATCGGTGATCGCGGCCTTGATGACGGAAAGATTGAGTACCGTCATCGCCGAGAGACTGAAAATCAATATATAGCAACCGACGATATAGTCCGCTTTCTATCCGAAAATGCCTTAGTAAAAGGCTAACCCAAAAGGACATGGATTGATGTCAACAAGCCCATCGCCTGAGAACCTGCGCATGCAGATTCGACGGGGAAAACACACCGGCATGACCTCTGGCCTTTGCCAAGGCTACGTGCAGTGTAATCTCGTTATATTGCCGACTGCATGGGCTGCTGATTTCACTCAATTCTGTCTCGCTAATCCAAAACCCTGCCCCTTGATAGCCACATCTAAACCGGGTGAATTTAAACTTCCAGAATTGGGCCTAGATGTCGACATTAGAACAGATATCTCCAGTTACAGAGTTTTTGAAGATGGTCTGCTGACCGACGAACGCTCTGACATTAGATCACTTTGGCGTGATGATTTAGTGGTCTTTTTGCTGGGTTGTTCATTTTCCTTCGAAGAAGCGATTCTTGCAGAAGGCCTAGATGTACGGAATATCAGTGAGGGTCGCAACGTGCCAATGTATAGAACCAATATCGACTGTGAACCCGCCGGTCCTTTTAGTGGCAAGATGGTCGTCAGCATGCGACCTTTTAATAAACCCGACGCCACTCGAGCGACAGACATTAGTGCGCGTTTCCCGCGCGTACATGGTGCACCTGTTCACTATGGCAGCCCTGAGCTCATCGGCATTAAGGACATCAATAACCCGGACTACGGCGAAGCAGTAACCATTAATAGCGATGAAGAACCTTTATTTTGGGCCTGTGGTGTGACACCTCAAGTAGCCTTAGAACAAGCCAAGCCACCCTTCTGTATAACTCATAGCCCAGGTTGTATGCTAGTGACTGACGTGCTCAACAGTAACTTTGAAAGCAAATAGTGGCACTGAGAATCGGTTGATTTAGGATATGATCCTTTTATTCAGTTGTAATCTTGGCCCTACAAAATAAGGTCACTGTCGGCGCTCACCCAAGCTACCCTGATCGAGATAGCGACTCTACGAACCGGTTGATTTAAACTATGGATATGACTTTACTACTCAATTGCGACCTTGGCGAAAGTGCCTGCATCGATAGCGATAATGTTGACGCTCAAGTAATGCCGTTTATAGACCAAGCGAGTATTGCGTGCGGTCAGCATGCTGGCGATTCAGCAGTAATGGCGCAAACGCTATCCTTGGCCCGACAAAATAATGTCACTGTGGGTGCGCACCCAAGCTATCCTGATAGAGAAAATTTTGGTCGGTTGTCCATGGATATTCCACACCAACAGCTTATCGATCTCATTACACAACAAATCGCCACACTGTTAGAGATCGCAACGGCCCAGGGTATTAGCGTCAACTATGTCAAGCCACACGGCGCCCTCTACAACGACATGATGGTCAACGGCCATATCCGCAGTGCGGTTATGCAAGCCATCAGCGATTGTCCACAGCCTCTCGCATTTATGCTTCAAGCTACGCCCTCCGCAGAACAGCATAAACAGGAAGCTGCTGCCTTCGGCTTACAGTTAATTTTTGAAGTTTTTGCTGATCGCTGTTACGCCGATAATGGCGCCTTGCTTAGCCGCAGTTTGCCCGGAGCCGTTCACAGCCGCGAAAAAATGCTAGAACAGGTCGCCCAACTCAGCAATGAGGGCTCAATTACCACGATAAGTGGCCATAAATTAGAGCTGCAAGCCGATTCTATTTGTGTTCATGGCGACAATAGTGAAGGCGTAGCTGCTATTCGTGAAATTCGTCACCTACTTAGTAAACGATAGCCGCATGCCTACTGATGCTCTGAAAATTTGCGTGGCTGGCGAGAACTCATTAATAGTCTATTTATCGACACGAACAGAGCCACTGATTGCAGCGAAAATTCAGCGTATGACTGAAGCACTTCGGGATAATTTGAAATCATACCTGATTGATCTTATTCCCTCATACGCCTCTATTTTGGTGATTTACAATCCGCTCCTGACAGACCACTTTGCCGTCAGTAAAAGTATTCATGCCGCAGCGCAATTGGCTGATAAGTCTGATGAGGGTGCGCTTGATGCAGCGGGCGGTGCATTGGTGAAATTGCCGGTCTACTATGGCCTCGAATCCGGCCCTGATTTAGCTGGCTTGGCAGCGAATGCTGGCTTAACCGTTGAGCAAGTCATTGCCATTCATCAATCTGTTGAATATCGTGTTTACGCTATCGGCTTTGCACCTGGCTTTGCTTATCTTGGCGAAGTTGACGAGCGAATTGCCGCATCCCGATTAGCTACACCGCGCCAAAAAGTTCCCAAGGGCGCTGTCGCTATTGCCGACCGTCAAACTGCCGTTTATCCAGCAGTTTCACCCGGTGGATGGAACTTGATTGGTCTGTGCCCAACACTAATGTTTGACCCCAACTCAGAACCCAACATGCCCGTAAAAACGGGGGATCGAGTGGTATTTGAAGCGATTGATAGGCAAGCATTTATTGACCTGGGTGGTGACCTGAATTGCTTCGAGGGCCAAAAATGAAAGGTCTCAAGGTTATTCAACCAGGTATCTTAAGTTTGATTCAAGATGCCGGGCGCATGGGTCAACATCACAACGGATTAACCGTGGGAGGGCCAATGGATCGTGACGCGTTTCGCTGGGCCAATCAGCTCTGTGCCAATCCCTTAAATACCCCTCTCATTGAGATTACTGTTGGTGGCTTAGTGTTTGAATCAACCATTAGTAGCTATTTTGTGGTGACTGGCGCGTCCGTTCCAATAAGTATTAATAAAATGTCAGTTGACGGCTGGAGGGTGCATAGAATTAGTGTCGGTGATCGGGTTGAGATTGGGTTTACGTCAGTTGGCATGCGTTGCTACCTATCAGTACCTGGTGGATTTTCCGTTCAACCGGTATTTGGCAGCTGTTCCACTGTGGGCAGAGAATCCATTGGCGGCCTAGATGGCAAAGGTGCGCAACTACAAAATGGCGATTTATTGCCCTGCCGTGACACCGAGCTATTAGCGCCACTCTACGTTCCCTTCGAGCAGCAACCTCAACATTTACAGAACGCGCCAACAAAGACCGTGCTGAGAGTCGTACTTGGGTATCAACAAGAGCATTTTAGCCACCAGCAAAAGCATATTTTATTTAATTCAGACTATCAAATTTCAGATCTCAATGATCGTATGGGCTTTCGGCTCAGTGGCCCATCTATAGCGCCCTCCGTGAACGGCATTTTGTCTGAGGGAATTTGCCTTGGTGCCATGCAGGTCCCTGCGGATGGACAGCCTATTATCCTACTCAATGATCGTCAGACCATAGGTGGCTACCCAAAAATTGGCTCCGTACTGTCGCTAGATCTTAATAAACTAGTACAGCTACCGCCACAAAGCGTCATCAACTTTGAACCTATTAGTATCGAAGAGGCGCATAACCTTTTGCAATTGTCCGCAATAAATATTCAGAGAAGCCAAGCAAAAGTCGACCTTGATCGTCTTTCACAAGAAATAGAAACTCTTTTAGTTGCTCTCAATCCTCGCGGTATGCAAACCGTTAGCCCCGACATCAAAAGCGGGTCCTATTTACGGGCTGCCAACTTAATCTGTGACTCTATTGGCACCGTACTCATAGGTACTGGGTTCCCAGTAAATGGCAGTTTTGAGACCGATGGGCCCGTGGGTGCTATCGCTCTTTATAGGGCCATTAAGGAGCTTGGTGGCAATCCTATAATGGTTTGTGATGAGCCGCTTTCAAGCGCACTGAAAAATGACTACCAGGTTCATAAGATAACCGTCAATGATGATCAAGCCGAGCGTATTTTAGCGCAGTATAATCCCTCTTTAATTATTTCTATTGAACGTCCTGGACAGGCCGTCGACGGCTGTTATTACAATATGCGCGGCATGGATATTTCAGATAAATCTGCCAACTTTGATAGCTTTATGATCAATGCGCCCTGCCCTACCATTGCTATTGGTGATGGCGGAAATGAAATTGGGATGGGCAATATTGCCGAGACTCTCAGTCAATTGGATATTCGAGCATCTCAAACCTGTTGTGATGAATTACTGGTGGCAGATGTGTCCAACTGGGCTGCGCATGGACTCATCGCACTGCTATCAGTCATGACCGGCAAAGATTTACTGGCTAACTGGAATAATCACGCAGTATTAGCTTACTTGTCTGCCGCAGGCAGTGTTGATGGCGTGACTGGTGAGAACACCTTGACCGAAGATGGCATGGACTCAAGTGCCAGTGAGGCGTTAATTGAACGGTGCAGGCAAGTAAGCGGATTGACATCTAAAGTATAAAAATCTCAGGCCGACCTAGTTTGATCTAGCGATACACCAACTACCTCGATACAAACTCTGTATCTATCCGTATTGATAAATGATGACGTCCAATGTACCTCTTTGGTGTTACTGTGAGCCGAGCGTAAACCTTGTAATATAGGAGCTATAAGGCTAACCGGAATGGTTTTTTATAAAATTCCTTTGTCTAAACCACTGTTGGCTGATAACATTTTTCTACAGATGGGAAAACCTGCCGTATAAGGCTCTAGAATAAACACCGATAACGATACAAGTAGCTAATTTAAAGGATTGATTGATTAATGAGCATTGCCTTTCTAAACGACTCTTACATGCCAATAACCGAAGCCAAAATTTCTCCCATGGACAGAGGCTTTTTGTTTGGTGACGGAATTTATGAAGTAATCCCCTCCTATGAAGGTAAGTTACTCGGCTTTAACGGCCACATAACACGTATGCAAGAAGGTCTGGCCGGCATTGGCTTGGGTTTACAGTGGACGCATCAAGAATGGGAAACACTCTGTACCAAGCTTGCGTCTGAAAATGGCAATGGTAATTTAGGTATCTATCTGCAAGTCAGTCGCGGAGCAGATAGCAAACGTTATCATGCTTTCCCTCAAGACGTTAAACCGACTATATTTGGTTTTACCTTCGATATACCCGCATCGCCGGTCGCCAACAAAGAAACAGCCAAGCGCTATACCGTTTCAACTAGCCAAGATCTGCGCTGGCAGCGTTGCCATATTAAATCTACTGCTTTGCTAGGTAATGTGTTGCATTTTCAGGAAGGTTATTCTCAAGGAAATGATGAGACACTACTTTACAATGACAAAAATGAACTGACTGAGGCCAGCGCCTGCAATGCCTTTATCGTGAAAGATTCGGTGGTCATTACGCCGCCACTAGACAACCAACTCCTACCCGGTATCACCCGTAATATGCTTGTTGATATACTGCGTGAAGACGGTTCCATACGTGTCGAAGAACGCCCTGTAACAATGGACGAGGTTCGCGCGGCTGATGAAGTCTGGATCACCAGTTCAACTAAGGAGATAGGTGCTGTGGTTAGTGTCGATGGTGTACCTGTTGGTGACGGCCAAATTGGTGATATATGGCTAGCAGCTCAGACACTGTTCACTCAGCATAAGTATGACTATTAAAAAGCGAAACGATTATGTCTAGACCAACCGTAGCCATTATTAATCGACAAGCACTGCGCGATAATTTAGCGCTCGCAGACTTATTGGCGCCGGCGTCTAAATCAATGCC
>CAJJAU010000071.1 GCA_905182275.1 gamma proteobacterium HTCC2207 | reverse complement strand
ATTTTGTTAAATTGGCAGAAGCCTATGGTCATGTGGGTATGAAGATTACTCATATCGATGAGCTGGAAGAGAAAATGCGCGAGTGCTTTGCTATGAAAGACCGCACGGTGTTTATGGATATCTGTGTTGATCGCTCTGAGCATGTGTACCCCATGCAGATGCCCGGTGGTTCTATGCGTGATCTATGGCTGAATAAGACGGAGAGAACCTAATGAAACGTATTATTTCTATTTTGATGGAAAATGAATCTGGTGCGCTTTCGAGGGTTGTCGGCCTATTTTCTCAGCGTGGTTACAACATTGATACGCTGACGGTGGCCCCTACTGACGATGACACGTTGTCTCGCTTAACTCTGACCACCAATGGCGATGACCAGATGGCGGAACAGATCGTTAAGCAGCTGCATAAGTTGATTAACACTATAAAAGTTGTTGACCTTACCGAAGGGCCGCATATTGAGCGAGAGTTAATGTTAGTAAAGATCAAGGCCTCCGACACTGACAGCCGGACTGAGTTAAAGAATTGTGTTGAGATTTTCCGCGGTCATATTATTGATGTTACTCCAGCCACCTATACTGTGCAGTTAGCGGGGGATAGTGACAAACTTAATGCCTTCATCGAAGCCGTCAGTCAGATTGGTATTATGGAGGTTTCACGCAGTGGCGTGACGGGTATTTCGCGCGGTGATAAGTTTATTCGTATTAATTGATAGCGAGAAATATTAGCGCTGTGCTTTATAATATCAACGACCCTCATGAAGAGGGTCGTTTTGTTTTTTACCCTGTGCAATACTGCATAAAATTAACGAAATAACGAGTGTCAAATGAGCAAAGCTAGTACTTTTTCAAGAGTAGTGGACCTAGATGGAGGCATTAATTTCCGTGACTTAGGCGGCTATTCAAATAACCAAGGTAAGACGGTGAAGTGGCGTAAAATTATGCGTTGCGGGCACCTTGCAAATCTTAGCGACCAAGATTTGAATATATTGGAGGATATGGGTGTTACTCAGATACATGATTTTCGGCGTAAGGATGAGCAAAATCAGTCTCCGAGCTGTGCGATTAGAGCAGAGTTTATAGACGATTATCAAATATCTATTGGTGATATTTCCCGCTTTTGGGAATTTTTGTTTGAGGGAGAGCTAACACCTGAGTCCTCACATGAACTCGTGGTTAATTCCTATCGCTCTTGCATTGATGTAGTTATTCCGGCCTTTAGCCATTTCATGCGCAAGGTTGTCGACAATGCAGAAAATTCATGTGTGTTCCATTGTTCTGCAGGTAAAGATAGAACCGGTATGGCTGCCGCCTTAATATTGTCAGCGCTTGATGTGCCTCGTGAAACTATTATTGAGGATTACCTTTTGACCCGTCAGCATTACGATTCAACCAAGTTGATCGACATTATTGAGGGGCATTTACGAGAGGCAAATGTTGATAATTGGGAGAGGGCATGGCTTACTCCATATGTGTCTGTTCACCAAGATAATATAGAGGCATTCTTAGATGCGATTGATCTTAAATACGGGTCAATGAAACGCTATCTAATTGATGCGCTGGGGTTGTCAGAAGATGACTTAGACAGCATGCGCAAACAGTTTTTGGATGACTAGCGGTGATTGGCGTATACTAATTCGCCGAATTCAACGGCAATATTGAGATTCGTAATATGGTAAACAAGTCAGAATCAGTAGAAAAAGTGGTTGAACTGAAACAGGGTAAGGCTCCTGATCAGGCATCTAGACCTGCTCGCAAGGGAATCTATCTACTGCCCAACTTACTGACCACTGGTGCACTATTTGGTGGCTTTTACGCGGTTCTATCCGGGTTTAGCGGGCAGTATGAGTGGGCAGCCATGGCGATATTTGCCGCTATGCTGTTTGATGGTCTTGATGGTCGTGTCGCTCGGATGACAAATACTCAAAGCGACTTTGGCGTGCAGTACGATAGCCTGTCTGACATGGTGTCTTTCGGCGTTGCGCCGGCAATTGTTGCCTATGGCTGGGGCGTCAGCGATCTGGGAAAACTGGGTTTGGCTGCTGCTTTTGTCTATGCCTCATGCTCGGCGTTGAGACTGGCTCGGTTTAACGTTCAGGCAGGTATTTCCGATGGTAAAACATTCACCGGACTCCCCAGTCCAGTTGCGGCAGCATTGGTTGCTGGGTTTGTATGGTCGCTGCATGATGTTGAACCATCATTCTGGCTGTCTAGTTTAGGTGCTGTTATCACCACAGCTGCTGGCCTATTGATGGTATCTAATTTCCAGTATCCAAGCTTCAAAGAGATTGATATGAAAGGCAAAGTGCCCTTCATAGTGATTTTATCGGTAGTAATGGGCTTTGTTGTGATTAC
This sequence comes from gamma proteobacterium HTCC2207, assembly GCA_905182275.1. Lineage (GTDB taxonomy): Bacteria > Pseudomonadota > Gammaproteobacteria > Pseudomonadales > Porticoccaceae > HTCC2207. The sequence continues at coordinate 25,318 of CAJJAU010000071.1, read as the reverse complement.
TATTGATCCCCCGAGAATATTGTTTGCTATGGCTGTCGTATTTTCCCTTTCGGCACCACTTCTCTGGGTGGGAAAAAAATTGCGACCGTCTTCGCCGGCAGAATAGGCCCTTCAATGCTTGGATTTGTCGCTTAAATCTGCTTAAATGAAGCCATGAATTGTATTAAAACTCGTCAAAACTTATCAAGCTGCGCATCCCGTGTGCTGGCTGTGCGTGCTCTCCTAGTTCTCCTGCCCTGAGGGGCATCTATCGTTATACCTCAAAAATAGTATAAAGCGAGCATGATTCGTTAATTGTAATGGCGTATCCATGAATAAATTGTCATTTTTCGGTGTGCTCAGAAGCAAGTAGAATAATAGGTCGATTGCGTTCTACAATGGAACTAATCGATCGGTATGGCTTTTAAAAGGTAATTTGACCATGACAACAAAAGAAAAATTAGTGATTTTTGACACTACTCTTCGTGATGGGGAGCAGAGCCCCGGCGCCTCAATGACCAAAGATGAGAAACTCAGAATCGCTAAGGTTCTAGAAAAAATGAATGTGGATGTTATCGAAGCAGGCTTTGCGGTATCCAGTCAAGGCGATTTTGATGCGGTAAAACTGATTGCAAACACTGTCCGGGATAGTCGAATATGTAGTCTTTCCAGAGCGATGACTGGTGACATAGAACGAGCTGGCGAGGCCCTTCGTGGAGCCAACGCAGGACGTATTCACACGTTTATAGCAACCTCGCCGATCCATATGAAGTATAAACTACAGATGGAACCTGACGAGGTGTTAGCGCAGGCTGTCGGCGCGGTAAAAACTGCTCGAGACTTGATGGATGATGTCGAATTTTCTCTTGAAGATGCCAGTCGAACTGATTTTGACTTTATGTGTAGGGTCACCGAAGCTGTCATTGCAGCTGGTGCGAGAACCATCAATTTCCCAGATACTGTTGGCTATTCAGCACCCGGCGAATATGGCTCGATGATTCAACGTCTTTTGAACAGGGTTCCCAATGCAGACCAGGCTGTTTTTTCGGTTCACTGCCATAACGACTTGGGTTTAGCGGTTGCTAATAGCCTTTCTGCCGTCCAAAACGGTGCGCGCCAGGTGGAGTGTACGATTAACGGTTTGGGTGAGCGAGCGGGTAACGCCTCGCTTGAAGAATTGGTGATGGCCATTCGAACACGCCAAGATTTATACCCCGTTGAAACGGCAATTGATCCGTCCCACATAGTGCCTATCTCCCGTTTGGTATCAAGTATTACTGGATTCCCTGTACAGCCCAATAAAGCGATTGTAGGGGCTAATGCTTTTGCTCACGAATCAGGAATACATCAAGACGGTATTTTGAAGATGCGCGAAACCTATGAAATCATGAAAGCCGAAGATGTGGGTTGGTCTACAAACAAATTGTCTTTAGGTAAGCTTTCAGGGCGCGCAGCGCTTGCCGCTCGTTTAGAGGATTTGGGTATTAGTTTTGATAGTAAGGAAGATTTCAATCAGACCTTTCGACGGTTCAAAGATTTAGCTGATAAGAAGCGTGAAATTTTTGATGAAGATCTTCAGGCATTAGTGTCGGATGTACAGATGGGTACTGAAGATGAAGCTCTGACTCTTGTCAATCTGGAAGTATTGTCAAAGTCGGGTCAACTGCCCCACGCAAAACTAACTATTCGTTATCAGGATCAAAATCATGATGCTGAAGCCAGTGGCGATGGTGCAGTCGATGCGATCTTCAATGCCATTGAAAAACTGATAAAAAGTGACACTGAGCTGCAGCTTTATTCAGTGAATGCGGTTACGCAAGGTACAGATTCCCAAGGTGATGTGACTGTTCGCTTAGAAAAAGATGGACGAATCATTAATGGTCAGGGTGCCGATACGGATATTTTGGTAGCAAGCGCTAATGCTTACCTGCATGCTTTGACACTGATGCGTAACCCAGGCCGATTACACCCTCAGTTGGGAGGCGTTTAATGGTTGACTCTCTTCGCCATCACTATCTAAAAACTTTAGGGATTACCGAGTACATTCCTAGAGATTTTGTCGATGATAGTGAAGAGATTACCCAGCCATCCCAGTCACAGCCCTTAACCGAAACAAGGACGGCGGCGATCAGCCAACTTTTAGCCGACCATTCTGAGGCGCCAAAAGTTAAGGTTGTTGAAAAACCGCCAGTGGCGTCCATTGAGATAGTCTCTAATACGGAGACGTCATCGATAGAGACAGCCTCGGTTATCAGTGATAGCGCTGAGGTGCAAATAGTACTCTGGCAACCTGCCGATAAACTACTGGTGTGCAGTGCCGTCGAGAATGAGCTTCCTAGTCCTGAACAGCTTCAGTTATTATCCAATATCCTCATCTCCATGGACCCTAGCAGCGGTGTGTTACCGCAACTCGAGATCGCTCAGTGGCCGCCGTTCCCCAATATGCAAGGCGGAGTAATAGAAGCCAGAGATTTTTTATCGACGCTTATCACTGCTAGGTTAGAAAGTAGCCAGACGCAAATTATACTAATTTTAGGGTCAAGGACTGCTGATTGGGTACTGTCGGATCAGCAACAATCTGATCTCGAGCATGGCCAAGTCAATGTTAGCAATAAGGTGATTGCTGTGATGGTTCCCTCTCTCGCAGAAATGATTGCTCAACCTAATTTAAAGCGTCAGGCTTGGCAAACAATCAAGCCTTTAGCTGCCAGCAGCCAGGTTCATCGGCAGCAAGAGACGTCATGACCGCTGCCGTTGGCGCAGTTCACGTGCGTCAGATGTCTGCTGAGGACCTTGAAGCAGTACTTGAGATTGAACAGGGCAACGCAAAACACGCATGGAATGAAAAGCAGGTTAGGGACGCACTGCACTGCACTCAGGTCTTGGTGATCGATGAGAAAGTCGTAGGGTTTGTAGCGCTATTGGTTATCGTCGACCAAGCCGAAGTACAAAATATCTCCATTCATATTGATTATCAGTTGTTGGGTTATGGCGAGTACCTGCTCACACACGCCATCAAAAATCTTACTGATGGCGTCAGTAAAGTCTATCTAGAGGTGAGAGTGTCCAACTTTTCGGCGATACGGTTATATAATAAGACTGGGTTCACTGAAGTTGGGCAGCGCAGAGGTTATTATCCAACAGAGTTCGGCCGCGAGGATGCGCTACTGATGTGCTTAGCTATCTGCTGATTAGCCAAAGTAAATTGCTTTGTGCCATTACTACCGGCTTGTAAAGTGCTAAAGTAATCAGAATGAATAGGGAACTGTATACTGATCAAATTTTGATACGCCTTAGTTTATTAATTTTACACAAGGAGTTTAAATGGATATTCAACTGTTGTACTGGCATTGGTTAGTCATTGGCATGCTATTGGTTGTCGCAGAAATATTTGTACCCAGCTTTACTGTCCTATGGTTCGGTCTGGGCGCTCTGTTGGTTGGTGTCGTAGAAATATTTGCTCCTATGCCAATGACAATTCAGATATTACTGTGGACCGTATCCTCAGTATTTTTTGCCGCTGGTTGGTTTAAGCTTATAAAACCAAAAATGACCGCGGCGAATCAAGATAGTCAAGCGCAGCAATCGGCGATTGGTGAATCTGGGTTAGTGGTAAAACTACCAACACAGAGTACTTTGGGAACTATGAGGTTTAGCACACCCATTCTTGATCGTGACGAGTGGCAATTTAGCTGCGATGTTCCGGTTGATCTTGGAGACAGGCTTCACATACAGGAAATTTCTGGCCAAACCCTTGTGGTTGTCAGACTCGATTAATTAATTAGGGAGATATTGAAAAATGGGTAATCTTATTGCGATAGGTACAGTTTTTTTAGTGGTTTTAATCACTTTATTCAAGGCTATACGGTTGGTGCCTCAGGGCTCAAAATGGGTTGTACAGCGGCTCGGAAAGTTTCATAAGTCACTTAGCCCAGGGTTAAACTTTCTGGTCCCGTATATCGATGTTGTTGCCTTTAAAGCGACCACTAAAGATATTGTTTTGGAAATTCCCTCACAGGAAGTTATTACTCGTGACAACGTAGTCATTATTGCCAATGCAGTTGCTTACATTAATATTCTTTCCCCAGAGAAGGCTGTTTATGGTGTAGAGGACTACGAGTTAGCTATTAGGACCTTGGTGCAGACGTCACTCCGTTCGATTGTCGGTGAGATGACCCTCGATGATGCACTTTCCTCACGAGACCAAATTAAAGCTAAATTGAAAACATCAATATCTGATGACATTGCCGATTGGGGTATTACTTTAAAGACTGTTGAAATTCAGGATATTCAGCCGTCGGGAACTATGCAATCAGCGATGGAAGAGCAAGCTGCGGCAGAGCGACAGAGGCGTGCAACGGTAACCCGCGCTGACGGTGAGAAAACCGCTGCAATTCTTGAAGCTGATGGTCGTCTCGAAGCCTCTCGGCGTGATGCCGAAGCTAAGGTGGTTTTAGCCGAAGCAACTAAGTCTGCATTGACGAAAATTAATGAAGCAATTCAAGATAAAGAGCTGCCTGCGATGTACATGCTAGGTGAAAAATATATTGAAGCGGTTCACTCCATGGCTAAGTCTGACAATGCAAAATTAGTGTTATTACCGGCCGATATTCCCGCTGCAGTTCGCGGCATTATGAATAACACCAAGTAATCAATAGTCGGGCCAGCCTCGCTGGCCTTAGTTGTTTATTTCAAAATTGGAGATATTGCCCGCTAGGTGTTTATACATAGCGATGGCATCGAAGTTCATGCTAGGAGGCTATAATTTTAGAGAGGCTATCGTTTGGTAGTGACATAGCTAACGACTTGGTGGATCAAATATTGAGTGTTGGGATACCAGACTAAAACGGTTACTATGAGCGCCTTTCGAACTGTAACGTAAAGATGGAACAACCCTATGCAACCTCTATCGGACGACCTCCAGGAAAATTTTGATCGCTTAATTGTTGAATGTCTTGAGCAAGGCTGTGTGTGGGGGCTTCAAGATGCGACCGAAAATTGGGCGCTGGTGGGCTCCACTGATCATGACGATATTGATGTGATTCCATTTTGGTCATCCAAGTCACTGGCCGAAGAACTCTGTATTGGCGACTGGGATGTCTATAAACCCGTGGCCATCGAAATGGAAGAGTTTTTAGATGATTGGCTGCCAGGCATGCATAGTGATGTGTTACTGGTCGGTGTGAATTGGAATGTTGATCTAGAAGGGGCAGAAATCGAGCCCCTTGATCTGCTTGAAGAGTTCGAAGCAGAATTGGATTAAGCTATGTTTATTGATCAATTTTCTCGCCAAAACGGCGCCCAATTGTCTATTGGTGCTGATCAGGCCAGCGACTTTGCTAAAACTGTCAGCAACGACTTTAACCCTATTCATGACCCTGGTAATCGACGTTTTTGTGTGCCGGGAGATCTACTGTTTGCCTTAGCCGTTGAACGTTATGGTCTTGCTCAATCAATGCAATTTCATTTTTCTGGTTTAGTGTCTGCGGATACCATACTTATTTTTCCGTTTGAACAATGTGATAAGTTCCAGATTTTGGATGGTAGAGGAAAGGAGTATCTACATGTCTCTTTGGGCGGTGAGCGAGTAGCATTTAGTGACGGAGTGGAGGCACTTGTCAGGGCCTATGTGCGATTTTCAGGACAAAATTTTCCTCATATTTTAGTGCCATTAATGACTGAGCAAAATGTGATGATTAATGCGCAACGCCCATTGATCATCTACCAGTCTATGTCTTTGCAATTAGATCAACTTAATTTAAATAATCCTACACTAAAATTATCACAAACCACCTTGAAGATTGACGGCAAGCGCGGGGATGCTCATCTGCATTTCGACGTGCTGGATGGTGCAACGCTTATAGGTAGGGGCGTTAAACACCTTATTCTCAGCGGGTTAAGGCCTTTTGAACAAGGGGCGGTGGATATCATGGTCTCAGACTACCTCGGTTGGCAGTCTGAGCATAGTTACCTATAAGTTAGACCGCTAGAGCGGTTTTTAGAAAATGTCCGGTGTGGGACCCAGCTGTTTCTGCAACCTGCTCCGGCGTACCTTCGGCAATGATTAGACCGCCTCCAGAACCACCTTCTGGGCCCAGATCAACCACCCAGTCCGCGGTTTTGATCACATCTAGATTATGCTCAATAACCACCACAGTGTTGCCGTGATCACGAAGTCGATGCAATACCGCGAGTAATTGCTCAATGTCATGAAAGTGTAACCCGGTAGTGGGTTCGTCGAGGATATACAGGGTCTTGCCGGTATCGCGTTTAGACAACTCCTTAGACAGTTTAACACGCTGAGCCTCACCGCCTGAGAGTGTGGTCGCGGCTTGCCCTAATTTAATATAGGAGAGCCCTACATCAATTAAGGTTTGTAGTTTTCTGGCGATTGCTGGGATAGCATCGAAAAATTCACGAGCATCTTCAATGGTCATATCTAGGACTTGATGGATATTCTTACCCTTGAAATGAATATCTAGAGTTTCTCGGTTATAGCGTTTGCCAACGCATACATCACAGGGCACATAGATGTCGGGAAGGAAATGCATCTCAACCTTAGTGACGCCATCGCCTTGGCATGCCTCACAGCGACCACCTTTAACGTTAAAACTAAATCGGCCTGGTGCATAACCCCGCGAACGCGCTTCTTGTGTTCCTGCGAAAATTTCTCTAACCGGCGTAAAGATTCCTGTATAGGTCGCTGGATTAGAGCGTGGCGTGCGACCAATGGGACTCTGATTAATATCAATGCACTTGTCTAGAAGGTTGAGCCCAGTAATCTTTTTATGAGCCGCAGGCTTGAGTGTGGTTGCTTTGTTCAGTGCAACGGCAGCTGCTGGATAGAGCGTCTCGTTGATCAGAGTAGATTTTCCTGAGCCGGATACCCCAGTAACACAGGTGAATACACCGATTGGAATATTCAAATTGACGGACTGAAGATTGTTCGCAGTAGCGGCTTCAACAGATAGCATCTTACCTTTACCCGCATGCCTTTTCTTGGGAATTGCAATGGATCTAACGCCGGATAGGAACTGACCTGTGATCGACTTTCCATTCTCGCGGATATCGTCAACGGTACCCTCGGCGACAATTTCGCCGCCATAAATTCCTGCACCTGGGCCAATGTCTACAACATAGTCAGCCGCCGCAATCGCTTCCTCATCATGTTCTACAACGATGACGGTATTGCCGAGATCTCGCAGTCGAATGAGGGTCTTTAAAAGCCTTTCATTATCGCGTTGGTGCAGTCCTATCGAGGGTTCATCTAAAATGTACATTACACCGACCAGTCCAGCGCCAATTTGGCTGGCAAGTCGAATACGCTGAGCCTCTCCACCGGAGAGGGTATCAGCACTTCGGTTCAGAGACAGGTAGTTGAGGCCAACATCAACCAAAAAGGTAAATCGTTGGCGAATTTCTTTGACAATTTTTTCGGCAATTTCGCCCTGGCGACCGACAAGACTGAGCTGTTCAAAATAGTCGGCACAATCCCCCACTGGCATACAGACGATATCTTCGATGCGTTTGTTGTCTATAAATACGTTGCGCGCTGACTTGCGCAAACGAGTCCCAGAGCACTCAGGACAGTTTGATGTTGCCATGAATTTGGTTAGCTCTTCCCGTACAGACTGAGACTCCGTCTCACGATAGCGGCGTTCCATATTGTGGATAACACCTTCGAACTTATGCTCACGACGGAACACAGTACCGCGGTCGTTAACATAATTAAAAGTGATTTCCTCATCATCACTACCAAATAGTATTTTCTGCTGATGTATGGGGGATAATTTTTCCCATGGTGTATCGATGTCGAAGGTATAGTGCTCTGCTAGTGATGTCAGCATGTTGTAATAGAATAGTGTTCGTCTATCCCAACCGCGGATAGCGCCCTCGGAGATCGAGGCCTCAGGATGTTGTATGACGCGATCAATGTCGAAAAACTGGTGAACACCTAAACCATCGCAGGTAGGGCACGCGCCGGCCGGGTTGTTGAATGAGAATAAGCGTGGTTCTAGTTCGTTTAGGCTGTAGTTACATATAGGGCAAGCGAATTTAGCAGAAAATAGTTGGTCGGGTTGTTCGCCATCCATAAAGCTAATCACAACTAAGCCTTCGGCTAAAGTCAGCGCCGTTTCAAATGATTCAGCTAAGCGCAGAGCTATGTCATCTTTAACTTTAAAGCGATCTACGACAACCTCTATCGTATGCTTCTGTTTCTTATTGAGTGCCGGAGTTTCGTCAAGGTCAACGACTATGCCGTCAATTCTGGCGCGAATAAAACCCTGTCGCCGCAGCGTTTCGAAAAGGTGTAAGTGCTCTCCCTTCCGATCCTTGACTACCGGGGCTAGGAGCATAAGTTTGGTACCCTCTGACAACTCCATAACTTGGTCGACCATCTGGCTGACGGTTTGTGCCTTTAACGGTTTATTGTGGTCTGGGCATCGAGGCTCTCCTGCGCGAGCAAACAAAAGGCGCAAGTAGTCATAAATTTCGGTGATGGTACCGACCGTCGATCGTGGATTGTGAGAGGTAGATTTTTGCTCAATAGAGATGGCTGGAGATAGCCCCTCTATATGATCGACATCGGGTTTTTCCATCATTGATAAGAACTGTCGGGCGTAGGTGGATAACGACTCGACGTAGCGCCGTTGACCCTCTGCGTAGAGCGTATCAAAAGCAAGCGAAGACTTACCTGATCCAGACAGCCCTGTGATAACAATAAACTTGTCACGAGGAAGATCTAAATCAATATTTTTAAGATTATGGGTGCGAGCACCACGAACCTGAATGGTATTCATTAAAGCGTCTTTTTGTCAGATTAAACCGTCAATTATAGAGGTCGGAACACCCGCTGGGCAAAGGAAATAAATATTAACTTAGGTACGGCCACTGCTTCGACCTAGACCTAAAATTACGCGTTAAATTGATCTATTTAGCTGATGGGAGAAAAAATAGGGGATAAATATGTCGTCTTTTCTAATGCGCTGTTATTATGTGCTCTGCGGTTTCCCTTAACTACAATCTGAATTCATCTTGACTGAAACTACTCACTTTTCGTCTATTGAAAGGCGCGCAACGCTCTCTATTGCCAGTTTGTTTGGTTTTAGAATGCTAGGCCTGTTTATGGTTTTACCAGTGCTTGCTTTAGCCACTGGTGATTATCCTGATTTCACGCCGTTAATGTTAGGCATAACCCTGGGTGCTTATGGTCTAACGCAAGCAATACTGCAGATTCCCTTGGGTCTTCTTTCTGATCGCATAGGCCGCCAACCAGTCATTATTGGTGGTTTGTTGATGTTTATTGCTGGGAGTATCGTCGCTGCGCTAGCCGACACGATGATTGGGCTGGTCATTGGTCGCGCTTTGCAGGGTACCGGAGCTATAGCAAGTACCTTAATGGCATTGGTTGCCGACCTGACGGGGGAACAAAATCGTTCCAAGGCGATGGCGACAATTGGTGGCAGCATTGGCTTCTCATTTATGTTGGCAATGATACTGGGCCCCTTGTTGGCGGCTAACTTCGGTCTTCCAAGCGTCTTCTGGGTAACGGCTGCCCTGGGTGTAGTTGGTATCTTTATAGCTCAGTTTTTGGTGCCTAAAGCGGTCTCCATGCGTCGCAATCGCGAAGCAATGACAGATGCTCAGCAGATCCGGGGGTTGCTGGCTGAGTCGAATTTAATGCGCCTCAATATAGGCATTTTTTCTCTGCACTTTGCGCTCATGGCGGCCTTTGTCGCTATCCCCACAATGCTTTCTGACGAGCTTAGTATTAGCGGAGGCAACCTCTCATGGGTTTACTTGGGTTTACTTGGAGGCGGCTTTTTTGTCATGTTGCCGGTGATGATCATGGCCGAAAAGCTGGGTTATCAAAAGTTAGTCTTTGTCGCCGCTGTAGCTCTAATGGCATTGACTACTGCGGTTTTGAGCAGCCAGCGTGGCCCAGTGTTAACTCCCCTGATGTTGCTGCTGTTTTTTGCGGCATTTAATCTTCTCGAAGCGACCTTACCATCGTGGTTGAGTAAGCTATGTCCGGTCGGGAATCGCGGTACTGCCATGGGAATTTATTCTACTAGTCAGTTTTTTGGAGCTTTTGCTGGAGGGCTAGCCGGCGGGTGGAGCATGCATCAGTTTGGATTGGATGGTTTGTTTGTGACTATTAGCCTGGTTCTATTAGCTTGGGCTTTTGTTTCTATAGGATTGCAGTCACCTCGACCGCTGCAGACGCTGGTCTTGTCGGTGGGAAATCTGGAACAGCAAGATTTCCTAAAAATAGTTTCAAATATTACCGGCGTTGAAGATATACTTCTGGTCAAGGGAGAGCAATTGGCCTATGTTCAAATAGATCGTTTGCAGGTCGATATGCCAAGCCTGCAACCATACTTAAATCGTTAACAAATTAGGGGAATAAAATGGCACGCGGAGTAAATAAAGTTATCATCGTGGGGAACTGTGGTCAGGATCCAGAAACACGTTTCATGCCTTCTGGCGGTGCTGTCACTAATCTCAGTATTGCGACGTCAGAGTCGTGGAAAGATAAAACCAGCGGTCAACCTCAAGAGAGAACTGAGTGGCATAGGGTGGTCTTCTTTAATCGACTTGCTGAAATTGCTGGTGAGTATGTGAAGAAAGGGTCGAAGTTATATGTAGAAGGAGCCCTGCGCACACGTAAGTGGCAAAACAAAGAAGGCCAGGATCAATATACGACTGAAATTGTAGCCAGTGAGATGCAAATGCTTGATAGTCGTGGTGGTCAAGATGGCGGTCAGGGAGGCGGTTATCAGCCTCCTCAGCAAGGTGGGTATCAGCAGCCAGCGGCGCAGAGTAAACCTCAAGGCGGCCAACAACAGGCTCCTCAGCAGCAAGCTCCGCAGGGTATGGACAGTTTTGATGATGACATTCCATTTTAAAATTTAACGGATTACGTGTCTAAAAAAAGATGTTCCCGACATTAGCGGCACCCGAGCCGCTGATTTAATTAATAGTTTTAGTTGAGGTAGTTATGACGATCAAAGTAGGCGATAAGATTCCAGCAGGGATGTTCACAGTAATGGGTACAGAAGGACCCACTGGGATAAGTACTTCAGATATTTTTGACGGCAAAAAGGTTGTGTTATTTGCGGTTCCAGGTGCATTCACTCCAACCTGTTCTGTGGCACATTTACCTGGTTTTGTTGTCCATGTGGATGACATTAAAGCTAAGGGTGTTGATACGGTTGCCTGTATGGCAGTGAATGATGTTTTTGTTGTTGATGCATGGGGTAAGGCTGCGAATGCCGAGCATTTGTTGATGTTAGCGGATGGTAATGCAGATTTTACAACAGCTGTTGGACTGACACTGGATGGCACGGGCTTTGGTATGGGTACGCGTAGTCAGCGTTTTGCTATGATCGTCGATGATGGCGTTGTTAGTCTGCTCAATGTTGACCAAGGAGCCTTGGAAGGCTCCAGTGCAGAAGCAATTTTGGCAGCTCTATAATAGCGTTTGTACTTTGAGTTTAAAACGCTCAAAAGATCAGTAAGATCTATAGCTTAATAGAGGGTGTAGGAGACAGTGATTTCTTCGCCCTCTAATATAGCTTTCTCAGTCGTCAGACCTCTTATATTATTCTCTAGCAACTTGATAATCGCATTGCCAGCATCACTGTGATTAATAAAACCGCCAAGTGGTGTTCGCAACCAGTCTGCTAGCGGATCAATCTTGAAATGAGTCTCTCCCAGATAAACCTTAGCCGGAATGTTCTCTGTCGCGAAGAGCCCCAGTCCATCAATGTCACTTTTTTTGATAGTTAGACACTTAGGTAACGGTCTGTAGCTTTTTTTGTCGAAGGTTTTACGGCTAGCAGTCGGACTCTCTGTCAACATGTGTAATTTATCTCCTTTAGGTCAGCCCGCAGTTTAAATGAGAATATGTATTTTAGAATAGTCCGCTTTTATAATGATTCCTTCTAAATTATAACTTAAGCTTTTCCATCACTAGGCTGGCATTAGTGCCGCCGAATCCGAAGCTGTTGCACATCACTCGATTAAGCACGGCCTCTTTAGTTTCAAGTAGAATTGGCAACCCTTTGGCATGTTCATCAAGAGTATCGATGTGTGCAGAACCAGCCACAAAGTTATTTTCCATCATGAGCATACAATAGATGGTTTCGTGAACCCCAGCTGCACCCAGACTGTGCCCGGAGAGAGATTTGGTTGAACTAATGTCAGGGCAATTATCGCCGAATGTGTTACGAATCGCGCCAAGCTCGGCAACGTCGCCCACTGGGGTACTGGTACCGTGGGTGTTGATATAATCTATCGGGCCTGAAGTCGTCTCCATAGCCATCTTCATGCATCGTTCGGCACCTTCTCCTGAGGGCGATACCATATCTGCGCCATCAGACGTTGCACCGTAGCCGGTGATTTCACAAATAATGTTGGCGCCCCGAGCCAGAGCGTGCTCAAGCTCCTCAACCACAACACAGCCCCCACCAAGAGAGGGTGCAAAACCGTCTCTATTGGCATCATAGGCACGAGAGGCGATTGCTGGAGTGTCGTTATATTTGCTAGTCAGGGCTCCCATTGCGTCAAACATGGCGGCCATAGACCAATGCATCTCTTCTGCACCGCCGGCTAACAGTACATCTTGTTTGCCAAGTTGAATGAGTTCAACGGCGTGACCAATACAGTGAGCACTGGTCGCACAGGCAGATGAGAGTGAATAATTAACGCCTTTAATCTTTAGGGGGGTGGCAACACAAGCTGACACTGTGCTGGCCATAATTTGAGTCACTCGATAGGGGCCTGCGCGCTTGATGCCGCGCGCACGCATTACATCGACAGCCTCGACAAACATTTCACCAGAGAGTCCGCCAGATCCCATAATCAGCCCCGTTCGATAATTCGAAACCATATCCTCAGAGAGCCCGGCGTCGGCAATGGCACGATCAGCCGCGATATAGCCATAAGCGGCAGAATCACCCATGAAGCGCAACACTTTACGATCAATATGATCCTTGGGGTCTAAATCTATCATTCCGCCGACATTGCAGCGCAGACCCATCTCAGCGAAATCGTCCCGGCGATGGATGCCTGAGATTCCATTCCTTAAAGAATTTGTAACCGTGGTTTTATCATTGCCCAAGCAGGAAACTATCCCCATGCCTGTAATCACTGCGCGTCTCATCTAATTGCCTCGTTGAATGCTATTTTATAAAAATCCGTATTAAAAATTATCAGTGCTCTCAAACAGACCTACTTTAAGATCTTTGGCTGTATAGATTTCTCTTCCATCTACTTCGACGGAACCATCGGCTATTCCCATTACTAGTCTTCTTTGGATTAAACGCGTCAGATCAAGCTTATAAGTTACCTTTTTTGCTGTGGGCAATATTTGCCCAAAGAATTTGACGCCACCGGCTCCAAGAGCACGGCCTTTACCATTATTGCCATTCCACACTAAAAAGAAGCCAACTAATTGCCAGAGAGCGTCTAGACCTAAGCAACCAGGCATAACAGGGTCACCTTCAAAATGACAATCAAAGAACCAGAGATCAGACTTGATGTCGATTTCAGCGATAATCTGGCCTAGACCACTCTTGCCGCCAGTATTGTTGATTTCAACAATTCTATCAATCATCAACATGTTAGGCGCAGGAAGTTTTGCATTGTTTGGGCCAAATAACTCGCCGCGGGAGGCACCCAGTATTTCTTCTTTGGAATAGGAGGACTTCGGGGAAAAACTCATAAATCGTTGACCATTATTAAAGACCATATCCTAACCACTTCTGCTTTCAGCGGCAACTACTAAGGGTTAACAAATAGCGTGATATTCGCTATTTTTGTGCCTGTAGGCTACTGTTTTACGCCTCAGCAGTTGACACCTGAGCCTACTCTGGCTAGTGTGCTGTCTCGTCAACCATACAGATTATCTACGCTCTCAATGCAACCTTTCCATAAAGCGGTGGAACAAGAGTTTACCGCAGTCAACACACTAATCGTTAGCCAACTGCAGTCTGACGTGGGCTTAGTGGAGAATATCGGCCAGTATATTGTTGAGGCGGGCGGTAAGCGCCTGCGACCAGTGGTTGTATTACTCAGCGCTTTGGCCAACGGTTATAAGGGCGAAGAGCATCTGAAGATGGCTGCGGTGATTGAGTTTATCCATACTGCGACGCTTCTTCATGACGATGTGGTCGATGTGTCCAGCCTTCGGCGGGGTCGTCAAACGGCTAATGCTCAGTGGGGTAATGCGCCCAGTGTGCTGGTGGGAGATTTTTTATACTCAAGAGCATTTCAAATGCTGGTTGAAATAGCGCACATGCCAATTATGGGTGTGATGGCGAATGCGACCAACGTGATTTCTGAAGGCGAAGTACAGCAGATGGCAAATGCCGGCAATCCGGAAATCACTGAAGATATTTATCGTCAGGTCATTTACCGCAAGACCGCAAAACTTTTTGAGGCTGCTGCTCAGGTTGGAGCCTGTTTGGCTGGTACAGATCAAAATGCGATGATTGTTTATGGCAAACATCTAGGTATGGCCTTTCAGATTGCCGATGACGTCTTAGATTATCAAGGTGATATCGATATTACTGGTAAGAATATTGGTAGTGATTTAGCCGAAGGCAAGATGACTCTGCCACTTATTTACGCCCGCGACAATGCTGCCGAAAAAGATGCTAAATTGATACGTAATGCCATCGGAGAGAAAAGCGCAGACAATTTTGGAGCAATTCTCGAAATCGTCAAGAGTCATGGTGGTTTATCCTATAGTCTTCAGCAGGCAACGAGAGAGGTTGAGCTTGCAAAGTATGCGCTAACCGATATGCCTGCCAGCGAGTATAAAAGTGTACTTCTAGATCTAGCGGACTTTTCAATCTCTCGGGTCAGCTAAATAACTCAGAAGCTTATCAATAGTTGCCTTTAGATTATTTGCTTCCGTTTATATCTCTTTTTCTGATATTGGCTATTCAATCACGAAAGTTTATCGGTCGTGCTAATTCTGCTAATCTACGAACCAAAGATAAGTCTTAAAACTAATGCCTATTTAAGGAGAATTGAGTGCTTTTAGGAATTCCTTCAGAAATTAAAACAGGTGAACGCCGTGTTGCCTTGGCACCATCTAATGTGCGGTCACTGGCAGATAAAGGCGTAGAAATACTCTTTCAGTCAGGTGCCGGTGTGTCTGCGGGGTATCCTGATACGGACTATGCAGATGCCGGCGCAACTCTTGTCGACGCGCGGGAAAGAATATTTGCCGAGGCTGATATTATTTTGCAAGTGCAGAGTTTCGGTGCAAATAATGAAAACAGCGATTCAGATTTAAAGTTGCTACGTCATGGCCAGCTTGTGATTGGTATGATGGATCCCCTTGCATCGCCGCAGGCTGCCCAGAGCGTTGCGGCCACGGGAGCGAGTGCAATAGCACTTGAGTTAGTGCCTCGTATTAGTCGCGCCCAAAGTATGGATGTTCTTTCATCTATGGCGACCTTGTCGGGCTATAAATCAGTTTTGATGGGAGCATCAGCCTCACCTCGAATATTTCCAATGTTAATGACTGCAGCAGGAACCCTGCAACCCGCCCGAGTACTGATTATGGGTGTTGGCGTTGCTGGACTTCAAGCCTGTGCCACCGCGAAGAGACTTGGCGCGGTAGTTGAGGCTTATGATGTTCGTCCCGCGGCCCGTGAACAGATTATCTCAGTTGGCGCCAAGCCTGTTGAATTAGACCTGGATACTGGCGAATCCGAGGGCGAGGGTGGTTACGCCAAAGCACAGGGTGATGACTTTTTACGCAGACAGCGTGAACAGATGACAGCAGTAGTTGCTGAGCAAGATATTATCATCACCACAGCAGCGATTCCCGGAGCAAAGTCACCGATCCTAGTCACCGAGGACATGGTTAAAGCAATGAAGCCTGGTGCAGTGATTGTTGATTTGGCAGCAGAGCGTGGCGGTAATTGCGATCTTACGCAGCAGGGAAAAACTATTACCGCACACGGGGTTACCATTATTGGACCTGAGAACGTTCCCTCTGAATTGGCTTATCATGCGAGCCAGATGTATGGGAAAAATATGCAAACCCTGTTAGAGCTTATTCTCGATGAAGGTGGTGATCTTCAGCTTAATTTCGATGATGAAATTGTAGCTGGAACCGTTGTCGCTCATGAGGGCGACGTACCTCATACATACATGAGAAAGTTACTCGGTTTGGCTGAAATCGATGCAACAACTCCTCTAGAACAAAAAACGGCTGAAGATACTGCAGCTACCGACCAAAAATAAGAGAAATCATCTATGGAAATCTTAATTTTACTTCTAGCGCTATTTGTTCTTGCCCTGTTCCTTGGCGTTGAGCTGATCACAAAGGTTCCACCTACATTGCATACCCCATTGATGTCCGGCACTAATGCTGTATCTGGTATTACTTTAGTAGGGGCATTGTTGGCAGCAGGCACTGATAGTTCTCCAGCTCTAGTCAATTGGCTCGGCTTCACTGCAGTCACACTGGCGACTATCAACGTTGTTGGTGGCTACTTGGTTACTAACCGTATGCTTGCTATGTTTAAAAGGAAGTAGATGATGAATCCAGATCTAATCAATTTTATTTACTTATTGTCGGCCATTTTATTTATTCTCGGCATTAAGGGTCTTACAAAACCAAAGACTGCAGTCCGTGGAAATATGCTTTCTGCACTGGGGATGTTGGTTGCAGTGGTTGTTACTTTAATTACGATAAACGATGTCGACTTTACCTATGTTATAGCTGGGATGATTGTCGGTGGAGTTATTGGTGGGGTGATGGCCCTGAAAGTACAGATGACCTCAATGCCACAAATGGTTGCATTGCTTAATGGTTTTGGTGGCGGTGCCTCCTTGACCATTGCGCTGGCTGAATATGCGACTCGTGTTGGCATGGCTCCTTCGTCGCTGGCTGGATTCCTCGAGCCAGTGGCAGTCTCTAGTGGCGCATTTGGCGATGGATTAGTTGGTACCATCGCTATTTTATCGATTGGCCTCACTGTACTCATCGGCGCAGTCACCTTAACTGGTAGTTTAGTTGCCTTTGGCAAGCTTCAAGAATTAATCAAGAAAAGTCGCGGCCTTCCTGGAGGCCCTGTGGGTAATGGCCTATTGTTGGCCGGCGCGCTGGTGTCAGTTTACCTCTTAGTCAATAATCCCGGTGATGTTGCAGTTATGGTTGCCATATTGGCAATTGCGCTACTGTTAGGACTGTTCTTAGTAATGCCCATTGGCGGCGCAGATATGCCTGTAGTTATTGCGTTATTAAATTCCTATTCAGGTATTGCGGCAGCTTTAGCCGGCTTCATTCTTGGAAATACGGTACTTATTGTTGCCGGTTCCTTGGTGGGCACTTCCGGCCTTATTTTGACTAAAATAATGTGTGTTGCCATGAATCGGTCACTGGCCAATGTGTTGTTTGGCAAGATGGCTGCGGGTGGTGAAGAGATAGATGCTGATGAAATTTACGCGGGGAAAGTGACAAGCGCCCAGCCAGATGAAGTGGCGATGATGCTTGAAACGGCCCAGCGGGTTGTGATCGTGCCTGGTTTTGGTATGGCAATGGCTCAGGCTCAGCATGCTGTGCGTGAGTTGGCAGATGCTATGGAGAAAAATGGTACTGAGGTTGAGTACGGTATTCATCCCGTTGCAGGTCGTATGCCTGGCCATATGAATGTATTACTTGCGGAAGCAGAAGTGCCCTATGATAAGTTGGTGGAGATGGATCGAATTAACCCAACTTTTGAAGATACCGATGTGGTGATTGTTATCGGTGCCAATGATGTGACCAATCCGATGGCCAGAGATTCCGAGGGAAGTCCAATTTATGGAATGCCCATTCTCAATGTCGATAAGGCTAAAAACGTTGTGGTAATTAAGCGCTCGCTCAGTCCTGGTTTCGCTGGATTACCCAACCCGCTGTTTGCTATGGATCACACCATTATGGTTTATGGCGATGGCAAGAAAGCAGTGGTAGAGATGACAACAGCACTCAATCAAGCTTAAGTCAGCATCAAAACTCAGAAAGCTCTGCTATGTGCGGAGCTTTCTGTCACCAAGTCAGTCGGGCTGGGGAATGTTGTCTTTCCTACTCAGACAGTTCTAGCTGATAGTAAACCGCCACCTCATCCCCCAGTGGGTCGCGATGAAGGGCAGTTTTGACATAGGTCATACCTAATTTCTTCATAATCTTTATCGACGCTAAATTTTCGGGAACAGCGAGCGCGGAAAAGAGTTTTTTGGTTTGTTGATTGTTAAAATCTATAGAGCGGATAAACGAGGATATGACCGCTTTGGCAGCCTCAGTTGCGTAACCTTTGCCCCAGGCGGCTTGTTGAAAGCGCCAGCCCAATTCAAGATGGTGAGTTTCTGGGTAGTCAGTGAAAAATGCCATAGGTCGTACCAAAATCCAGCCGACAAATACATCGCTTTCAAGGAGTGACGTGGCCCACATTCCCCAGCCTTTAAGAGGGTCCGTATACTGATTGAGGCGCGGCAGATAGATTGATCTCAGAGCCTCTCTAGATGTGGGAATTCCGCCATTGATGTATTTCATTACAGCGGGATCTTGATCAAGCTCCCAAAGTATAGATTCATCATCTGAGGACATTAATCGAAATTTCAGACGCTCCGAATTGGCGACCGTATGCATACAGGCTACTCAATAAACATTCCATGAAACTTAACATACACCTACTTCGTGAGTAAAGCTTGGGCTAGTCTCGAGTGTTAAGTCTGAAGAAGCTGTTTAGACCTTCTGTTTTTTGCCTTGACTGAGTTTTCTTGAATACATAGGGAGAGTTAATTACCAATTCCGTTAAACCAATATTGAACTATCTTTTCAGCTGGTTTGCCTCTTATGGACTGAGAAATATTTGGAAAGCCTTCGCCAACATTTGCCTCACCATTACCAATCAATGTGTCTGTAAGCCAATAACCTGTATGAATATCAACTCCGGTGATCTGGAAGTAAGTTTGTTGATCAATGGCTTGAAGAATGCCCTCGTAGCCAATAGCTTGAACCGAAAAGTCGGTAGTATAGTAATCCTGTATACAGGGCACAACGGCGCCATTTTCTAATGTACCCTCGGTGCAAAAGCCGTCTTCAACCCAGCCCTCAGTAAACATATTATCTCTACTCTGGATCTGCATGCCAACGGTGACGGGGTTTTGCTCGGTTGTCTGGCACTCTGATTCTTCGGAGCAGTAGATTCTGTAATATTCTTGCTCGAACCAGATCAGTGTTGCTTCGCGAACCATGTCGACGGTCAGCATACTGTTTTGTTCATCAGTCAATTGTAAACCCTGCCAGCTGGGATTTAGGTATAGACTATCGATTTTAGAAAACACTGTGTCATCGGGATAGACACGGCCTATCTGTCCGTATTCAATTTTGCCGCTAAAGGTATTTTTAAGTTGGCCCGCTAGATCAGATAAACGCTGAAGGTAATAATCCAGTAGCTCCTCTTTAGTATCACCGCAGAAACAAATAAACATGGCATTCCAGTCAAGACTTATTCGTTTAACTCCGAGATCCTCTAAAAAAATAGCCTGATTAAGCATATTGGTCTCATGGGCATTCATTAGCTTTTTTAGGACAGGCATAGTCGGAATTGAGCCCATTTCAAAGATCTGATTTTGATTTTTGTCGATCGTCGAGAATTGCCAGGCATAAAAAATATCTATACCCATACCAGCCGCTTCGCTTACTAACCATCCAACTAACTCATCACTTAAAGAATAACCAGGAACATAGATCTCCAAATTTTCAGCATTAGCATCGACCCATGGGCCATAGTTATAGATCCAAGCGCTATTGGCGCCGGCAGCTTTTATGCGCTCCAACGTATACAAATATAGTTTTTCGGTAAACTGCTGTTTGGTGCAGTTATTGAAGAGACCATCACCGTCATCGTCTTTCCAGTTCCCATAGGCGCCGTTATAGTCTTTAAAAGAAATACTTCGAGTAACAATAGTTGAGGATAGGGTGCTGCTAGGCGCCGGTATCGGATGAATACCTAAATAGGCGTCGGGATAATCAGGCAGGTAGGGCAGAGAGCATTGGTCATCGGGCGTGATCGTCTGTAAGGCTAAAGGTGCCTGAGAAGAAGGCCCTCCAGCACCGCAGGCGCTTAGCCCTAGGGTGATATACGCTAACATTAAATACTTCACTGAGTCTCCAGGCGGGCAGCTGATATCATGCTCTTGCAGTATCCGTTTCGAGTCTACAGCAATACCAATAAATTGCTCAAAAGAACTAGCACATAGTCTTTGATGTGCTCATTTTTGAAATGACATTGAAATTTAGGTGTATCACCCCCAACTCATTTAATAGACATCAGATTAAAATTAAAAAGGTAGAGTTATGCGCGCGGAGAAATTAACCAACCAACTTCAACAAGCTTTCGCGGAGGCCCAATCTATTGCGATTGGTAATGATCATTCGGCTATTGAGGTTGCCCATCTAATAGTTGCACTGCTAAACCAGCAGGGTGGTAGTGTCCGACCTATTCTTAATCGAGCTGGTTTTGATGTTAGTGGCCTGCAGCGACAATTAAATCAGCAACTGGATAAGTTAGCCAAGGTCAAATCACCCACTGGAGATGTGAATATTAGTCAAGAGCTTGGGCGTTTGATGAACTTGGCAGATCGGGCGGCGCAAAAAAATAATGACCAATACATGTCCAGTGAGACTCTACTGCAAACATTGCTAGAAGATTCCGGTCAAATAGGGAAAATGCTGGGTAAATTTGGTGATACTAACCAAGCAATGGCCGGTATCGCTAGCGTGCGTGGTGGAGATTCAATAAAGGACCCGGATGCCGAGGGGCAGCGCGAGGCGCTGGCAAAATATACTGTCGATCTGACGGAGAGTGCTGAAAAGGGCAAGCTTGACCCGGTCATTGGTCGAGATGACGAGATTCGTCGAACCATTCAGGTTTTACAGCGGCGCACAAAAAATAATCCTGTACTAATTGGTGAGCCGGGTGTCGGTAAAACCGCGATTGTTGAGGGTCTGGCTCAGCGTATTATAAACGGTGAGGTGCCCGAGGGTTTGAAGAATAAACGAGTGCTTACACTAGATTTAGGCGCTCTGCTAGCGGGTGCCAAGTTCCGTGGTGACTTCGAAGAGCGTTTAAAAGCGGTACTTAAAGACCTTTCTAAACAAGAGGGTCAAATCATTCTGTTTATCGATGAGTTGCATACCATGGTCGGTGCAGGCAAAGCCGAAGGTTCTCTGGATGCTGGCAACATGCTCAAACCGGCATTGGCTAGGGGAGAGCTGCATTGTGTTGGTGCAACTACCTTAGACGAATATCGTAAGTTTATTGAGAAAGATGCCGCCCTTGAACGTCGATTTCAGAAGGTTCTTGTTGAGGAGCCTAATGAAGAGGACACCATTGCTATATTGAGGGGATTAAAAGAGCGCTATGAGGTACATCATGGCGTAGAGATTACCGACAGTGCAATCATAGCCGCGGCGAGGTTGTCTGCGCGTTATATTACTGATCGTCAGTTACCCGACAAGGCCATTGATTTGATAGATGAGGCCGGCAGCCGTATTCGTATGGAAATAGACTCTAAACCAGAGGTGATGGACCGGCTAGAACGACGTTTGATTCAGTTGAAAATTGAACGCGAAGCGATGAAGAAAGAGACAGATTCGGCAGCTAAGAAGCGACAAAAGAAGCTTCAAGAGGACATTGGCAGTTTAGAAAAAGATTACGCTGATCTCGAACAAATCTGGATGGCTGAAAAAGCTTCTATGCAAGGCGCTACGCATATTAAAAGTGAGCTAGAACAGGCTAAGTCTGATTTGGAGGTTGCTCACCGCGTGGGTAATTTAGAGAAAATGGCCGAAATACAATATAGCATTATCCCCCAGTTGGAGAAGCAGTTGGAGGAAGCCAGTCAGCATGATGTCGTAGACAAGCAGTTACTGCGCAACAAGGTGACCGAGGACGAAGTTGCTGAGGTGGTTGCTAAGTGGACCGGTATTCCGGTCACCAAGATGCTCGAGGGCGAGCGCGACAAGCTCATGCGCATGGAGGAGGTATTACATCAGCGAG
Source organism: gamma proteobacterium HTCC2207 (assembly GCA_905182275.1). Lineage (GTDB taxonomy): Bacteria > Pseudomonadota > Gammaproteobacteria > Pseudomonadales > Porticoccaceae > HTCC2207. Next base: position 3,263 of record CAJJAU010000071.1, on the reverse strand, counting down.
TAATGGGGCAAGGCGAAGCTGTAAAAGCAGTATCTAACGCTGTGCGTCGGGCTCGAGCAGGCTTAGCTGATCCCAATCGTCCTAACGGCTCATTCTTGTTTCTTGGTCCTACTGGCGTGGGTAAGACAGAACTGTGTAAGTCGTTGGCCGAATTTCTGTTCGACAGCGAAGATGCCATGATTCGGATCGATATGTCAGAATTTATGGAAAAGCATTCTGTGGCGAGGCTGATAGGAGCCCCTCCGGGTTACGTAGGTTATGAAGAGGGCGGGTACCTTACGGAAGCGGTGCGTCGCAGACCCTATTCTGTAGTGCTATTAGACGAGGTTGAAAAAGCTCACAGTGATATCTTTAATGTGCTCTTGCAGGTGCTCGATGATGGACGGCTGACGGATGGGCAGGGCCGAACTGTCGACTTTAAAAATACAGTTATTGTTATGACGTCTAATCTTGGCTCGGATGTCATTCAGCTACTTTCGGGTGAAGATAATTATGAGGTGATGAAATCTGCGGTGATGGATGTAGTTGCGATGAATTTTAGGCCTGAATTTATTAATCGGATTGATGAGTCAGTGGTTTTTCATCCGCTGGATAAGACCGAATTACTTGGCATCGCCAGCGTTCAATTGGCGCTACTGCAAAGACGTTTGGCAGACCACGATTTAAGCTTGAGTATTGACGATGATGTACTCAATCAAATAATGGAGGCAGGCTTTAACCCAGTCTATGGTGCTCGACCCCTAAAGAGAGCCCTTCAGCAGCTGGTTGAAAATCCACTGGCGGAGGCGATTTTGTCGGGTATATTCCCTCCAGGAAGTAATATCAGAGGGCAACTGAAGGATGGAGTTGTTGTTTTTTTTGAAGATCAGAGATAGCCAACCAAAGGATCTCCACCGACATAGTTGCTAAGACTGGCCAAAGAATCAATAAACAGATAAAACAGCTCTGCCTGCGATGACACGTCTAGTTTGGCGTAACTATTTTTGCGATGCAGTTTTACAGTTTCTGGCGAAATGCCCAGACGCTCAGCAATTGATTTGGTCGAGTGTCCATGCAGAAACAACTGAACTACCTGAGTCTCTCGATCGGTTAGATAGGCAGTACCGAAACATTTCAGTGCACTGTCTAATTGTCCGGGTAGTTGACTAATCGGCTCGGCGGCATGGTTCTCATTGTTAGACCACTGCAAATTGCAAATGCTCTCAATGATTGGTGCAATATCCGTAAGTATGGAAAGTTGAGTTCGGTTAAATCGGTGGTTCAAGCCCAGCCGGCCCAGTGATATATTAATAAACTGCTCATTGTCTATATGAACGATATAGCCAATCTCATCTCTAATTTCAGTAAACTTAAAGTAACTGCGGTAATACTCTGTTTTTTTAAATCCTTCAGGCGCTAAGTCACTGAGACGATGAAGTCCACCAATACCCCTATCTATGGCAGCGCGATAGAAGGGGTCCAGTAAGAATGCACCATTCACAAAGCCGTCAATTTGACTTTCTTGTTCCATCGGGGGCATGTCATTGTAATGGACTTGGGGTTTACTACCTCCCTGATAATGGACAATGACCGCATTATCAAATGGTACAAGAGTTTTTAGCATGCTCACGAGCAACGACGGCATGCGTTCCCCGCCTATCTCCGGCAGGATGGCGGCAGTGCGAAGACTAAAAGTGGCGAGATAGTTTGTCATATTGGCATAGTAATTTTTTTAAAACGGTTAGGCCAAATAATACTGAAAAAAGCCTACTGATGTCACAATATTTATCAATATAGAGAGGTCTCAGCCATATTTTAATTTTTTAGGTAAGCTTCCAGCAGTTTTTTTTCTGTGTGCTAGACTCAAAGAAGAGTTTAAAAATAATTATATATTGGCGGCTAAAGTCTCAATGCATAGCGTGCTTGATAAAGGCTCTGAATATTTAGCGAGACTAATCGTTCGTCTTTTTGGCAAAGTGCCAACATAAGGCACCTGCCCTTTGTAACAGGGGTCAAATCAATATGACTTTTGCAGTTATTTTGGTCGCTATTGTTATTATCTCAGTATTGTTTCATTTCCTCAGCCCATGGCAAGCAACGCCACTGGCGTCAAATTGGGGTTCTATTGACACAATCATCACTATTACCTTGGTTATTACAGCTATTTTCTTTATTGCCATCGTTTTTTTCATGGCCTATTGCGTCTATAAATATCAGGCCGATCCAGAGCGCAGATCCGAGTATAAACCGGAAAATAAGAAGCTTGAGTGGTGGTTGATTGGTATCACCACTGTCGCTATCTGTGGGTTGCTCGCGCCTGGACTAGTGGTATACGACGATTTTGTTCATGTCCCACCAAACGCTGTGGAGTTTGAGGCCGTAGGTGAGCAATGGCGATGGAGCTACAGACTACCCGGGGCTGATCAAAAGTTTGGTCGCAGTAGTGTCAGCAGAATGGATGAAATCAATACCTTTGGTCTTGATCCAGATGATGCCCACGGGCAAGACGATATTTTAGTAGCTGGCAATCAAATGCACCTTTTGGTGAATCAGCCGACCAAAGTTCTTTTGCGCTCCAAAGATGTATTGCATGATTTTTATGTTCCACAATTTAGAGCCAAGATGGACCTCATCCCAGGCCAGATCACCTATTTTTGGTTTACGCCCACGGTACCAGGAACCTTTGAAATTCTATGTGCTGAATACTGTGGTATTGGTCATTACAACATGCGTGGTGAGATTGTCGTCGATACGGCCTCTGATTATCAGCAATGGTTATCAAAGCAAATTACCTTTGCCCAGGTACTTACCGGAGGTACCGTTGAAGGGCTAGTTGAACAGGGCCAGCGGTTAGCGTCGAGTCGTGGTTGCCTTGCCTGCCACAGTATCAATGGCGGTGCTAGTTTAGGTCCAGGGTGGCTCGACTTGTTCGGTGGTAAAGAGAGTCTTGTTGATGGCAGCGAAGTACTTGTCGATGCCGATTACCTTATTGAATCTATTATTGATCCCGCTGCAAAAATTGTAGCGGGCTATCCACCTGTAATGGTTGCCTACCAATTTAGCGACGAGCAGCTCCAAAGTTTAGTGGCATATATTGAATCACTATCTAGTGAGAGCTCTGAACCACTTAATAAACAGCCGGCTGAGGAGTGATCTATGGCTTATGTAGATGATGCAGAACACGAAGAACTCCATGAGCCAACGAGCTTTTATGCAAAATATGTGTGGAGTCAAGATCATAAAGTCATCGCCATACAGTACTCGCTAACTGCCATTGCTGTAGG
>CAJJAU010000070.1 GCA_905182275.1 gamma proteobacterium HTCC2207 | reverse complement strand
CTGACCTTCATCATAAACCATCGCTGCCCGACTGGTGAGTGACAGGGATATTCAAGATAGTAAGAGTCTTGTTCAGCTCTGGATACCTTGCGTATACCCTCGGCAGCGCGTCCGGCGTCAGCGTCACCACTTTCTGCAGCGACATCGCACACTGCAAGATAATTGGCTCCGCCCCAGTCATAGGCGGACAAAAATCCGTTCTCACGACCAAATTCATTCCAGTGTGTGTTGGCAAAAACAACGTCACCACTGGCCTCAAGCACCACAATACTGTCGGTACTCACATCCAAAACTGACTTTATAAAATCATATCTATCTGGCACAGTAGGCTCCTGTATACAGCAAGCTAGACGATAAATTTTGCCTTTTACTAGGCCTCAACAACATCACTACAGCCTCTCGAATCCAGGAGCGACGGTAATACAAAACATTACTACTAAATTCTCCGTCGCTGCACAAATGCCTAGACTAATAAATCTTAGGGTCCAGTTCGCCGCTTTGGTAACGCTCTGTCATGGTGTCTAAGTTCAACGCTTTTATCTTTGAGGCATTTCCCGCGGTTTCGAACGACTCATATCGAGCGGCGGCGATATCTTTCATTGCCACAATGGTCTCTTTCAAAAATGCGCGTGGATCAAAAGCGCTTGGGTTTTCTGCTAAGAACCTGCGCACTGCTCCGGTTGATGCCAGCCGCAGATCGGTATCAATATTAACTTTGCGTACTCCGTGTTTGATTCCCTCACAAATTTGCTCGACCGGCACACCGTAGGTCTCAGGAATCTCTCCACCGTATTGATTGATAATCGCTAACCACTCCTGAGGAACTGATGAAGAGCCATGCATTACTAGGTGAGTACCCGGGATACGCGCATGTATGGCCTTAATTCTATCAATTGCGAGAATATCACCCGTCGGTGGACGACTGAATTTGTAAGCTCCATGGGAAGTACCACAGGCAATTGCCAAGGTGTCTACCTGTGTTTTTGCAACAAAGTCTGCGGCCTCCTCAGGATCTGTGAGCATTTGCTCAAGAGAAAGAATACCTTCTGCGCCAACCCCGTCTTCTTCTCCTGCTTGACCGGTTTCCAATGATCCTAAACATCCAAGTTCGCCTTCGACCGAGACTCCACAAGCATGGGCCATCTCTACCGTGCGTCTGGTAACATCAACATTATAATCATAACTTGATGGTGTTTTACCGTCCTCTTCAAGAGAGCCGTCCATCATTACCGAGGTAAAACCTAGCTGAATGGAGCGCTGGCAAACTGCTGGACTAGTGCCATGATCTTGATGCATACAAACAGGAATGTGTGGCCACTCTTCAACTGCTGCCTGAATTAAATGGCGTAAAAAAGGCGCACCTGCATACTTTCTAGCCCCAGCCGAAGCTTGCACAATCACCGGGCTATCAGTTTCGTCTGCTGCCATCATAATTGCACGCATTTGTTCTAAATTATTAACATTGAATGCGGGTACGCCGTAGTTATATTCCGCCGCATGATCAAGCATTTGTCGAAGTGAAATAAGTGCCATCAGTAATATCCTTTTAGTGTTCTAATATAGTCTTAGTTATAGCTTGAAATGTTCGACTTTTAAATCTGTTTTTCCGCTCTTTGTTCTAGCATGGCAACTGCGGGAAGCTGTTTACCTTCAACATACTCTAAAAACGCGCCGCCGCCAGTTGAAATATATGATACTTGATCTGCGATATCATATTTATCCACTGCAGCCAAAGTATCTCCGCCACCAGCAATAGAGAAAGCATCACTTTCCGCTATAGCAGTCGCTAAAACTTCAGTGCCCTGGCCAAATTGCTCAAACTCAAAAACCCCAACCGGACCATTCCAAATAATAGTACCCATGGTTTTTATCATTGCGGCTAGGGATTTAGCTGATTCAGGGCCGATATCAAAAATCATATCGTCCTCAGCCACCTCGTCCACTAACTTGATCACAGCCTCAGCGGAGGCAGAGAACTCTTTACCAACCACAACATCTGTGGGTAATGGAATATTGGCTTTTAGCATTAACGCTTGGGCTACCGGAATTAAATTAGCCTCATACAGCGATTTTCCCACGGGTTTGCCTGCCGCTGCCAAAAATGTGTTGGCGATACCACCACCAACAACCAATTGATCTACCTTATCGGCCAAACTCTCTAGCACCATCAGTTTAGTTGATACCTTAGATCCACCGACAATAGCCATGATAGGGGCTGCAGGAGCTGCAAGCGCCTGCTCTAATGCCTTTAGCTCTTTGTTCAAAAGAGGCCCTGCACAAGCAATAGGTACGTATTTAGCGACGCCATGGGTTGAGGCTTGAGCGCGGTGAGCAGTGCCAAAAGCATCCATAACAAAAATATCACAGAGGTTTGCATAAGCCTTGGCTAAACCGTCCTCATTGGATTTTTCACCGGCATTGAATCGAACATTTTCAAGCATTACTAAACGATGAGTATTTTGGTCCAGCTCGGCCTTCCAATCTTTAATGAGTATTACTTTTTCACCGAGCAATTCTCCTAGGTATTCGGCTACCGGTGCCAAACTGAATTTTTCGCTAAACTCGCCTTCACTAGGTCTGCCTAAATGAGACATAAGAATCACCTGTGCACCTTGCTCTAAAGCATAACGAACAGTAGGTAAAGCTGCTTTCAACCTGGCCGAACTAGTAATTTTTCCATCCACAATGGGCACATTAAGGTCTTCTCGTATCAGTACCCGTCGACCACTTAAATCCAAATCTGTCATTAATGTTACAGCCATATTCCCTTTTCCCTATTTCTGTCTGTACAAATAAACTTTAAAAGTAAATTTAGTCTTCTGCGGGAAATCGCGTTGACCAATGTTTTAGAGTATCCAGCATTCGGTTGGCATAGCCCCATTCGTTATCAAACCAAATTAATACTTTTACAAGCTTTTTTTGACTGACTCTTGTCTGACTTGAATCAACAATGCCGCTGCGTGGATCATGGTTAAAGTCACAGGATGCCAGTGGTTCTTCGGTATAACCTAGAACGCCTTGTAAAACGCCACCCGCTGCCTCAGCCAAGGCGGAATTAATAGTATCTACATCGACCGGCTTACTCAGCATGATGGATAAGTCGATGGCTGATACGTTAACCGTGGGCACGCGCATAGCTTGTGCCTGAAACCGTCCAGCAAGCTCGGGAAGCAGTCGATCAATACCAAGGGCTAATCCAGTGTCCACGGGAATAATAGATTGCATTGCCGCTCGTGTTTTACGCAGGTCGGTGTGGTGGTAGGCATCAATCACCGGTTGATCATTCATTGCCGAGTGAATAGTAGTAATGACACCGCCCTCAACGCCAAAGCATTCATCAAGCACGCTGATAACTGGAACAACGCAATTTGTCGAGCATGAGGCTGCAGAAACAATTCGTTCATTTCCGGTGAGAGTTTTGTGATTAACGCCATAAACAATGGTAGCGTCTACACTGGGCTCAGCCGGCTGTGAGAAAAGCACTCGCTTGGCGCCTGCGTTTAGATGTTGCTCTGCCGTAGCTCGATCAGTGAAGCTGCCACTGCATTCCAAAACAACATCAATTTTATGTTCTTTCCAAGGTAAGTCCCGAAGATTCTGGTGATGGCAAAGTTTTATTGCATCACCATTCACCAGCAGTGCATTTTCAGCTAACTCCACAACTCCAGGAAACCGCCCATGGGTCGAATCATAGCGAGTTAAATGAGCAATTGTCTTCGCCTCTGCCGGCTCATTAATAGCCACTACCTGTAACCATTGCCTAGCATTAGACTCATAAAGAGCGCGCAAAACTGAGCGCCCTATGCGTCCGTAACCATTAATGGCAATACGCAGCATTAGCCAATCGCCTCGATGACATTGCTTACAACATTCTCAACAGTAAAGCCGAATTCCTTCATGAGTTCACCGCCAGGAGCAGATTCGCCAAAAGTACGCATACCCACAACACGACCATCTAGACCGACAAATTTATGCCAGTAGTCGGCGTGCAAAGCCTCCACTGCAACTCTCGCTCTTATCTCCGAGGGAAGCACTGATTCACGATATGCGGCATCCTGAGCCGAGAAAATTTCAGCGCAGGGCATAGACACGACGCGTGCATGGATCCCTTGATCGGCAAGTACATTCGCGGCATTTACCGCCAGCTCGACCTCAGAACCCGTGGCAATAATAATCGCCTGTGGGTCAGCGCAGTCTTGCAAGACATAGCCGCCCTGCGCAATGGCCGCTACCTGCTCAACCGTACGCGGCATAGGTGCGAGTCCTTGCCTGCTAAAGACCAAAGCACTTGGGCCACCCTGATTTTCAATAGCACTTTTCCAACAGACCGCCGATTCTACGGTGTCACAGGGCCGCCAGGTGTTTAAGTTAGGTGTCGAACGCAACGCACTGAGTTGCTCTACTGGCTGATGCGTCGGACCATCTTCACCAAGACCAATGGAGTCGTGGGTATACACAAAGATACTTTGCTGCTTCATTATGGCAGCCATGCGTACCGCGTTACGCGCATATTCCATGAACATCAGGAAGGTGGCACCATAATTGATAAACCCGCCGTGTAGGGCGATCCCATTCATCATAGCGCTCATACCAAATTCACGAACACCGTAGTAAATGTAGTTGCCATTAGCATTATCAGCGCTGATATCTTTGGATCCAGACCAAATCGTCAGATTAGATCCCGCTAAATCGGCCGAACCGCCAAGTAATTCCGGCAGAAGCGGCCCAAAGGCATTCAAACAGTTTTGTGATGCCTTACGAGAAGCTATCTTTTCCATTTTTGCTTGGCACTCAGCGATATAAGTATCGGCTTTATCACTGAAATCTTCTGGAAGCTGACCACTGGTGCGTCTTTCAAACTCAACGGCTAAATCGGGGAACTCAGCGCGATAAGCATCTAACTGCTTATTCCACTCTGATTGGGCGGAGGCGCCGTTGGCCTGAGCATTCCAACCTTCATAGAGATCATTAGGGATCTCAAATGGGGCATGACTCCATCCCAACTGCTCGCGCGCTAACACAATTTCGTCAGCACCCAAGGGCGCGCCATGGCAATCTTCTTTGCCCTGCTTGTTTGGAGAGCCAAAACCAATAATTGTTTTACAGCAAATCAGGGTAGGCTTGTTTGGCTCACCTCTTGCAACTTCTATCGCTGCCTTGATAGCATTGCTGTCATGGCCATCTACATTGGCAATAACTTGCCAACCGTATGCTTCAAAACGAGCCGGCGTATCATCGCTAAACCAACCTTCGACCTCGCCATCAATAGAGATGCCGTTGTCGTCGTAAAATGCGGTTAACTTGCCTATTTTTAAAGTCCCAGCCAAAGAACATACTTCGTGAGAGATACCTTCCATTAAGCAACCATCACCCAAAAAAGTATATGTTTGATGATCGACAATATCGTGACCCGGACGATTAAATTGAGCTGCCAAGACCTTTTCTGCTAACGCCATACCGACTGCGTTGCTCAGCCCTTGGCCAAGTGGTCCTGTTGTCGTCTCGACACCAGGCGCATAACCATACTCTGGATGCCCTGGGGTCTTAGAATGTAATTGGCGGAAATTCTTTAATTCTTCGATAGGCAGCTCATAGCCAGAGAGATGCAGTAAAGAGTATAAAAGCATAGAACCATGGCCGTTTGACAGAACAAAACGATCTCGGTTGGCCCATTCAGGATCAGCAGGGTTGTGCTTTAAATAGTCATTCCAGAGGACTTCAGCGATGTCTGCCATGCCCATGGGGGCTCCTGGATGACCACTGTTAGCTTTTTGTACAGCATCCATACTGAGCGCGCGAATGGCATTAGCAAGGTCTCTACGTGAGGCCATGGATCATTACTCCTGAAAGGG
>CAJJAU010000069.1 GCA_905182275.1 gamma proteobacterium HTCC2207 | reverse complement strand
TGGTGCCCAGGAGAGGACTTGAACCTCCACACCCTTGCGAGTACTAGCACCTGAAGCTAGCGCGTCTACCAATTTCGCCACCTGGGCTTTATTTTAATTCTACTGCGAACGTCTCGATCAACTTAACTAACAACGTCGCGCTACAAACATCTTCGTTCTGAGGAATCTTGACTTTTGGCTTCTCAAGTTAATTATAGATCGCCACTAATGATTTATCTTGTCACAGCGCTGTTGAGCGGCGCGCACTATAGTAAGCGATCATTATTTTGTCAATTTAAACAAAAAAAGTTAAAAAGTGTGAACTGGTCTTGATCAAACTAGAATTTTTTGGTCGATAGTTAATTAGTTGATGCCGTTTAACACGTTAAATCATCATAAACGCCAAAGTTGTTGGCTAAGAACTTTGATTTTGAGGCGTTGATTAACTTTATGCAGATCTTAAAAGGACTTTATTATGAAAACTCAGATTAGATTATTTGTTTTATTACTTGCTGGGCTAGTTGCCTTGACTGGCAATCTTGCCATGGCTGATGAGATGATGGACAAGTCTTCAGTCAAAGCGATGTTACTTGAACCAATGGCCGTTAACATTAACACTGCGAGTGCCGAGGATATGGCCCAATCCCTAAAGGGGATAGGTGTCAAGACGGCACAGGCGATTGTTGCCTATAGAGATAGTGAGGGACTTTTTGAAAGTCCGGAGTCAATAATGCAGGTCAAAGGTATTGGCGACTTTACTTATGAAGCTAATAAGGACGCTATAATGGTGGAGTAAAATCCTCAGTTGCGTTTGCTCTAACGGTCGCTATAGCGGCCGTTTTTTATATCTACACCAATGGGGTTACACTAGGCACCTTAAAATCAAAAGGTGATATCGTCAACATGAGTGCAGAGGCAGTTACTACCCTTTTTGTTATCGCTGTTTTCTTTGTTGCTGTGCTTAGTGGCCGGTTAGCCGTGGACATAGCGCTGGCTGTTGCCATGGTTGCCCTATTAGTGACCGGTGTACTTTCTCCCATTGAAGCCCTGCAGGGTTTTGCTAACCCGGCGATCTATATTATCGCCTGTTTTTATATTGTCTCAGCGGCAATTAAAGAGAGTGGGGCGCTGCATTGGTGGGTGATGAAGTGGCTTGGCGGTAAGACCTCGGTGAGTCGGGCCATGCCACGTATTATGTTACCTGTGGCCTTTATTAGTTCGATTATTAGCAATACACCCGTGGTGGCAATTTTTATTCCCATGCTGCAGGACTGGGCGCGACGCCATAACCTGTCTATATCAAAATTACTTATACCGCTGAGTTTTGCATCAATATTGGGGGGTGTTTGTACGCTCATCGGCACCAGCACTAACATTTTAGTGGTGGGGCTTTTAGAAAACACTACCGAGGCCAATGTTCTTACTCTATTTAGCCCAGCGATTATCGGTGTGCCTCTGGTGGGTCTTGGGGTAATTTACTTTATGCTCATTGGTCATCGTTTATTACCGTCAAGGCTGGAAGAGGGTACTAATCAGCCGATAACAGATATTCGTGAGTATGCTGTGAGTATGCGTGTAGAAGTTGGCGGTGTAATGTCTGGCAAGACCATTGCCGATGCCGGATTACGCCACTTACAGTATAGTTTTTTGGCCGAAATACAGTCTGAAGGACGCATTATATCTGCGGTGGGCCCAGAAGAAGTGCTTAAAGACAATGACGTCTTAGTGTTTGTCGGGCAACCGGAGGCGGTATCAGAATTGCGCCAATTGCCAGGCCTGCAAACTGCAGAAAAAGAACTCTTGAAACTTGAGATTCCCAATAATTCTCGAGCATTGGTAGAGGCGATCGTAGCACCGGTGTCAAACATGGTGGGCAAAACGGTTAAAGCGTCTAGTTTCCGTACCCGCTTTGATTGCGTTATTTTATCGGTGTCGCGCAATGGTCAGCGAATCAATCAAAAAGTCGGTAGCATTACCCTGCGTGCTGGTGACACATTGTTAATTGAAGCTGCTCGCGGCTTTGTGCGGCGCTATCGCTACAGCCGTGACTTTCTGCTGCTGAGTCGTTTAGATGATCTGAGTATTCCAGACACTGACAAGGCGCCGGTCACACTTGGTTTACTGGGCTTATTTTTAATGGCTGTGGTGTCTGGGTTGATGCCGTTAATGTCAGCGGCAATGCTTTTGGTAGTTGCTCTGGGTGCTACAGGGTGTATTTCACTGGACTTTGCTCAGCGCAGTGTCGATGCGCGTGTCCTTTTGGCTATTGGGGCATCGCTGTCAATCGGTTTGGCGCTACAAAATACTGGTTTGGCTGAGATGGCCGCTCACGGGTTAATGTCAATTGGTGGAGAGAATCCTTATTTAAACCTACTACTACTCTATATCGCCACGGTGATTGCCACTGAATTGATTACCAATAATGCAGCCGCCGTACTCATGTTCCCAATAGCTCAAGTGATCAGCACTGAACTCACTTCGAGCTTACTACCCTTTGCCTTAGCCATTATGTTTGGCGCGTCGGCAAGCTTTCTGAGTCCGGTGGGTTATCAGACCAACCTAATGGTGCAAGGCCCAGGGGGCTATCATTTTGGTGACTATTTTAAGGTCGGTATTGGTCTCAGTCTTTTAGTGGGTTTAACCGTAATTACTGTTGTGCCCTTGGTGTGGCCGTTTTATTGATGTTTGAATAAAAGCCGTCAGAAATGATAGAGTGGTGCGCTTGGTTTTATGACTCTAAAAACACACATTTTAATATCTTCACACTGCACAATTAAGGACATTAAGAATTT
>CAJJAU010000068.1 GCA_905182275.1 gamma proteobacterium HTCC2207 | reverse complement strand
TGATAGTATCGAATTTTGGCGAGATCGAGGTGTCACGCTTTTCTTAATGTCATCAGATCATAGTTTTATAGAGCAGGGCGCTAAAAAGCTAGTTGAGGAGGCGCGGGCCAACTTTTGAACCAGTTATTACTTAGCCTTAGGAATACCTAGGCTGAGTAGTTTATGTTCAACCATCCTGAATATCCGGCGTGGGGTACATCGTAAAGCTAGACTTCCCTTACCCTAAGGACTCTTATATCACTGCTATCCCATTAGATCTCGTTGACTGTATAGCCTCAACTTATCCTCTAAAACACTTCTACTAGAAACCCCATAAATGCAATAAAAGCATAGCTATGCTACGCTCAGATAGACTATGCAATTAAGCGTAGACTAGAAGCCTATAAAATAATTAAGGATTACTACTATGAATAACCAACTTACCAAGATTGTTCTAGCGATAATAGTACTTGCCTCATCGTCTCTTGCTCTAGCAGATCATCATGCGGCACCTCGGACTGCAGCTCTAGAGGCTTTTTTCTGTAGTTTCGAAAAAGGTAAAGATATGGATGACTTATTAAAAGTCACTGCTGAATGGAATAAATGGATAGATACTAGTGATTCAAAAGCTTATGACGCTTATGTTATGCAGCCTGTCATCAACACTGGAGCAGACTTTCCGTATGACTATTTTTGGCTAGGCGTTGCAAAAAACCATGAAACTATGGGGCACAACTCTGATGAGTGGATGAAGACGGGCGGAAAAATAGCGGCAAAATTCGATGCTGTGGCGCCCTGTGACACTCACATCTTAATGACAAGCCAGGTTGTGAAGCCGAGTAGTAATAATGTCAAAGGTGGGTTTGCACAGATATCGTCTTGCGAGCTAAAGGATGGCGCTAACATGGGGTCATTGATGGCTGCAGACAAGCAGTGGGTTAGCTGGATGACAGACAACGAAATGCCAGGTGCTTTGATGCGCTGGTTCGGAGGCGTCGGTGAGGCAAAAGACAGTACCACTGATTTTTACAGCGTGTATTTGGCCGAAAGCCTAGCACAGCGAGGAAAAGCGCATGACATGATGATGGCTGGCGGTGGCGCGGCTCTCAGTTCTATTTATGATGATGTCATGACTTGTGATGTTCCCCGAGTTTATCTTGGAACACCTGTTGGCGGCAAAAGCGCTAGCTGAGTAGTTTTCAGTAATTAGAAAAGACCCTCACAGAGTCATTTGTGGGGGTTTTTTGTGATTAGCCGCTTAATAATTTAAGCTTTTTAGTTAGCATTTCAGCACCTTGGAATAAGACTTCAGACTGCAAACGCCGTCGATATTGATCGATAGGGTTATACGAAAAGACTGAATCTGATCATTGTTTATAAATGATTCCGTTCTTCATCACAAAGCTGACACGCTCGGTTACGCTAATATCTTCTAATGGATTAGCCGATACTGCAATAATATCGGCAAAAAACCCCTGTTTGATCTGAGCGATATCATTGCGCTTCATCATCGTAGCTGCGTTAACGGTGGCAGCCTGAATCGCTTGTAATTCAGTCATACCATAGGTGACCATCCGCGAAAATTGCTTAGCATTGTCGCCATGTGGGTAAATAGCGGCGTCGCTGCCAAACACCATGTTCACGCCCGCTTTAACCGCGGCCGTAAAACTGTCTCGTTGAACCTGGCCAATGGCTTCATCTTTCTTTAAGTTTTCCTCGGGCACGCCATTGGCTTTACCAAAAGCAAAGGTGTACTCAGTGTTATAAATATCCATTGATAAGTAAGTGCCGTATTCTTTAGCGAGTAAAATCGTTTCATCATCCAATATACTGGCGTGCTCTATGCTGTCTACCCCGGCTATTATTGCGGTTCTAATACCTTCTGTGCCATGTGCATGAGCAGCAACGACCAAATCTCGGCGATGACTTTCTTCGACAATCGCTTGCATCTCTTCTAGAGAGTATTGGATGGCACCCACTTTGGTGCCTCTAGAGAACACGCCACCGGTGGCACAAAATTTAATCGCATTTGCGCCGTACTTAATATTTTCACGCACCTTTGCCTTTACGGCCCATGGTCCGTCAGCAATACCTTGGCTTTTTTGCTTTAACTCTGGGGGCGAATAATTATCATCACAGTGGCCGCCAGTGATGCCTAGCGAGGGTCCGGTCGCCCAAATACGTGGCCCGGGCACATCGCCAGCATCGATCGCATCACGCACAGCAATCACGGTATAGTCAGAAGCCCCAACATTGCGCACCGACGTAAAGCCCGCTAGTAAAGTGGTTGCTGCATTCTTGACAGCATTAACCGTTTTGCGAGGCACAGATTGCAGCCGTGATTCTAAAAAAGAGATATCTTTAGACGCCGAGGAAAGATGCACGTGCATGTCCATAAAACCAGGCAAAAGAGTTTGTCCAGGTAGCTCTATGATCGTTGCATTATTAGGAATAATGCCGCCACCGGTAACGACTTTAAGGATTCTATCCCCCTCAATGAATACCAATGGTTGATCTACAAGTTCACCAGAGACAACATCAAGTAGGCTATCTGCCCGCAACACGACTAGATCTCTAGGCGCTATTTCAGCAGCTATTGCACTCCAGCTTGCAAACACCCAGAGACCGCAAATCAAAATGTATCGCATAATATAATTCATCGCTAACTCCATTTTACTCAATCCAAAAGATGTTAAGCTTAAAAGCACCCGATGGTATGCTGCGCCAAGTACCCTACGTTGCCTCGTCAGCGTCCAGTGAGACCAATTTAAAGCAACCCCGTATTTACCCATCTATACCCTGTATTAGTCTTTTGCTGATCTATTGCAACAATGTAGCTAATTAATCTGAATATTACCTGAAATACCTCGAAAAACATTACCCTCTGCATCTTGCCCTTGGTGAGTTAAACGGTATTCTCCAGCTTCGGTTGTCAGGGGCATATGCCAGCTTAGTTTGGCAATAAAAGACCCACGTTTTTTACGCCACCTGACGGTAGTATTCCAGTCGCTGTCTGAGACTACTGTTTGCCAGCCAGTTGGTGTTTTAATCTCAACCAACATGTAATTGTTTCCAGTGACATAGCTTGCGCTGGGGTTACTAGACCAAAATTCGGCGACAATAGTCTCGCCTTTGCGGTACTGCGATCGATTCATCGAGAGAGGATCACCATAACTTGAACCCTCAGGTAATGGGCTAATGGCTCCACTGTGCAGGATGGTTTCGAATGACTTGCCGCGCCAGTCGTCATAGGTCGCGGTAGATTTAACTATTGAACCTGTTTCTAAAGCGCTTGCCAGACGGCTAGCGATTTGGCGATAGGCTGGCAGTGTCCAGCGGCCATGCAGCGTGTGTCCACCTTCATAATGTTGTAATAGATATTCCTCGGGCGTAGTGACATAACCCGCATAGCCATTAGAATATCCAGCCACTGCTATATGTTGCGCCCAGTCGCCAAGTTCATTCATTACCGCAGTTCGCAGTCGCCGTCCTGCCATCGTGGTAATCTCTGTGGGCATTGCCAGAATAACCAACTGGCCAATACGAGCTATGGTGACGGAGCGTATTTGTGATTGCAGGGGAGGCTGCCCACTACCTGTTTCAAATAAAATAGCCTTAGGAGCCTGACAGGCTTTCACCTCCTCAGTCCATTTGGGCGCGCCGGTTAACCAACCAATCAGAAAGTCTAGCCACATACTTTGTTCGGTCATTCCCTCTTCAAACAAGAAATGTCCGCCGCCGTCTTCTGTGGACCCTCCAGCAAAGGAATAACCATAGGCCGATGGGCAGGTTGTTTGAGACCCAGCACCAGTAAACTTGCCGTCCACCGCATAATCAGACAGATCGACATATATTTGACGTGTCTCAATAGGGCCGCTTAGAGCTTCTCGGGCATTCTCAAACAGACTCAGTGCGACCTGCAACTGACGATCACCCATAATTTGAGTGGTTTCCACATCGCTTGCCCCTGGGCCAGTATTATCTAAATTTGTATTTGGGGTTACATCGCCAGGGTCTGCCTGTGCGAAGGCAGCTACAAAGTCATTTTTATCTCTGTAGGTTGTGCCCTGCATTTTTTCCATTTGCAGCGACGCATAGCCTTTGTGATCACCTGAGATTAAACGATTGTAATAGTTCATTGCAGTGGGGTGCAGTGCATGCCAGTTGAGCATACCGATATTCCCAGAATCATCGGAAAACTTAAGTAAGGTCATTTCAATTGGCGTGTTCTCAAGATGCTGATCTCTCTCAATCTGAGGGTTTTCCATGTAGGCGGGTACTGAACGGTTGGCACCACCATTATTAAGGTTACCTTTTCCCAGATGAATGGCACCGGGCTGAAGGTCGTCATGAGCGCTAATGATTGACGCGGTTATGCCGTTAACAATAGCGGAAAAATGGGCAGGGTAAAAACCACCTTCCAGCCCAAGATTAGACCGTGAATGCCAGTAGCCGCCAGGCCCTGCATGGGTATGGGTAGCACTTAAAATAACGTTATCTATGCTATAAGTGTCACCATAATACTGTTGTAACTGATCAATCACCGCCAAGGTTATATGGTGTTCTATACTGCCTAAATCGGCGCTGACAAAGACCAGTCGTTGTGCAGGTTTATCAGCCTGCGCGATGACAAAGGCTCGAGATCGTTGACGAATATGTAGACCTTCAGTCAACTGGTCTTCGCGACCAAACCCCCACATTTGAACGCCATAACTGGGCCCAGTAATATCGGACATCCCGCGGCCAATAAGATAAGGTTGAGAAGTATCGACTGCGTTAGAGGCTCCAGAGACTAGGACCAATATACCTAGCCCACGCCGCAAAGTGACACCGCTACCAAGGCAAAGCCTAATAAGTAATTTAATCATTGCTGCAGTCTACAGTGTGACAGCATCAACATCTAGGTGGACTAAAATGGGGCGTTCGGACTACATGAAATGTAAAAATAGTTTTATGCTTTAGCCGTTTGAGCCTGCACAGGCGTTTTGTTAGTGAGATAGTATGCCACAAAATATAACAGGCATTGGCTTAGGAATACCCAGCCCCATTGCTCACTCGTGACAGGCCACCAGTTGGCATAGTAGCCGCAAAGTACAGTACCGCTGCTTGCTGCGGCAATTAACAATCCAGAGGCTGAATTAGCCATGTTTTTTGATTTAAAAATTTTACGGAACTGAAAATGAATTCGGTTATGAAGATGGTCATTATCCGGTTGGGTTACAGGCATTCCTTTAATCAACCGTCTTACAATACTGACTAAGAAATCAATACAGGGGTACGATAGTAATGCGGCTAGAAAAAATAATGAAGTCATGTCCTCAGCGTAGAGAACCAGTGCTGTTATTAAAAGAGAAGCGCCGACCCCGTATGCGCCTGCATCACCTAGAAATAGTCGCCCAGAGATTACATTGAATATCAAGAATACCGAGCAAGAAATTAACACTGCTACAAAGCCATGCCCATCAAACTCATTGACGAATATGGTGAACGAGAGCACTGCGATGCCGGAAACGAGCCCGTTTGCGCCATCCGCCATATTGACCGCATTTAAGAACCCAACACAAAAAATCAAAGTGAGGATAAAGGCAAGCACAGGAATGGACAGCAGTTGGTCAAGTATCGGAACTCCCACTGAATTAGGAATAAGTTCAGGCCACTGAAGAAGAACAAATCCAAAAAGACAGATTTTGATCAACAATCGAAATGCGGGAGAGAGGCTCTGGTTTCGAATGTCCTCGACTAGACCTAGCATCATGCACCCTATGACAGGAATCCACGCAAACCAGTCAATATGCAACGGTCCGTGTCCTGACGCCTGCCGTCCGGTTAGGTCCAACGCGTAAAGTACAAATATGCCGCCGAGGATCGTCGCCGCACCGCCTAAACGAGACGACTGCATTTCGGCAATGCCATGTTTATGGACCGTCTCTTCGGCAAAGCTTTGCATTGATACAAATTGCATGAGACTAATAAGAACAAAACCAATCACGCCAAACATAAGCGTCGATAATAGGAGCATGAATATGAATTGAGCTTTCGCCTGATTGGATAATGCCAAACCTGTCATATGAAACCGCACCGCTATTCATTGATTACACCGGAGTATAGGCAAAGAACCTATATATAAGTGACTAGAATTGTACTGTCCAAAAAGTGTCAATCAGTCTTGTCAGCAATTTATATTCATGTAACCATCAATTCTAGAACGCTAAGGCGTTAGACTTATATAAATGAGTACAACTGGATGCCAATCTATGGGCGCATTGCGTGATTGAACAAGAACTTACACTAACTTTAGTCAGCTGCGCTTTTTTTATGGCTTTGGTTGCCCTTATTTCCTATCGACAATCTAAACATACATCGAAAAGCCGGGATGGCTACTTTTTAGCTGGACGAAATCTCAGTGCGGTTTTTATTGCCGGCTCTCTGTTGCTAACAAATCTCTCTGCAGAACAATTAATCGGGCTCAATGGCTCCGCCTATGGTTTTAATTTGAGCAGCATGGGCTGGGAGGTAACCGCAGCAGTCGCGACCATCTGCATGGCGTTTATTTTTCTGCCACGTTACTTGGCAGGTGCATTTTCAACCTTACCTGAATTCTTAAATAATCGATTTGACGATGATGTCAGACGCCTCACGGTTATTCTGTTCATGCTGGGTTATGGTTTGGTGACTATTCCATCGGTACTGTACTCAGGATCTATCGCGGTACTGCAGTTATTTGATGTGCCTAACTTGT
This sequence comes from gamma proteobacterium HTCC2207, assembly GCA_905182275.1. Lineage (GTDB taxonomy): Bacteria > Pseudomonadota > Gammaproteobacteria > Pseudomonadales > Porticoccaceae > HTCC2207. The sequence goes on along the minus strand of CAJJAU010000068.1, from coordinate 15,655 downwards.
TTGATATCTCCTATGGTCGGTCATTGGTCCTGACCATTATCGTTATCGGTAGTGTTGGCGGCGTTTATGCCATATTCGGCGGCCTCAGAGCCGTTGCTGTCTCTGATACGCTTAATGGCATCGGTCTTTTGTTAATAGGTATAGCAGTACCCTTACTGGGACTCTCGATGCTCGGTGAGGGCAGTGTGATGTCGGGTTTGAAAATTATTTCCACCACCAACACTGAAAAATTAAATGCAATTGGTTCCTCTGACGACCCTACGCCGTTCGGTACTCTATTTACCGGAATGATTTTTGCCAATCTGTTTTATTGGTGTGCTAATCAGTATGTTATTCAACGTACCCTAGGAGCAAAGAGCCTTGCGGAAGGGCAGAAAGGGGTTCTTTTTTCGGGGTTTTTCAAGGTCTTAGTACCGATCATGATGATGATTCCCGGTGTTATTGCTTTTCATCTCTACGGCGGTCCTAGCAGCCCTGACGGGCTTAGTTCCATTGATCTTGCATACCCACGACTCATTCGTGATGTGCTTCCTACCTATGCCTCAGGCTTTTTTCTGGCGGTCTTACTTGGAGCGGTATTTAGCTCGTTTAACTCACTGCTAAATAGTGCTGCAACATTGTTTTGTCTGGATGTTTACGAGCCTTGGAAAAAGGCTAGAGGCGGCACTGCCATAACCGACCAACAGATTTTAAAGGTGGCTAAAACAGCCTCTATCGTGATCGCATTATTTTCGTTTATTGTCGCGCCACTACTACAGTTTGCACCGGACGGACTATGGCAAATTATTCGTATCTTTACCGGCTTTTATAACATTCCAGTTATTGCCATCGTTATTGTTGGGCTGTTCTCTAAGCGCGTTCCAGCCCTAGGCCCGAAAATAGTGATTGGCTTTCACCTCATCACATACGGTTTATTAAAGTTTGTTTTAGATGACATTGTTACCCTCCATTTCATCCATCTTTATGCGGTACTGTTCTTTATTGAAGTGGGTATTATGTTGTTGGTAGGACACTTCCGGCCCACTACAGAGAATTGGACCTACGAACGCAGTCATGTGGTTGATATGCAACCTTGGCGCTATGGTATACCTTGCGCGGTTAGCTTAATGTCATGCGTCGTGGGCTTGTACCTGCTATTTTCGCCAGTCGGTGTAGTGGGTGGATTCAGTACTTTATTTGTGCCGCTAATAAGCTGCTTAGTTGCGTTGAATGTATTCGTTTGGTGGCACTACAACAGCAGTGGTAAACGCAGCCATTAGTCGATAGCCATGGAGGCTTAAGGTTGACTGTTTTAGGGTGCTAGAAATAAACAACCAGTTATAGTTGAGCTTTTAGGCTAGTCTATGCGAGTTTGCAAAACCAATAACTAAGTGTAATTATGAGCCCGCAGTAGCATGCGTTTAATCCAGAATCTCACACCATTAAATTTCGAATGCATTAACTTACCTTGGAGCATCAAGAATGAAAATAATAATAATTTTAGCGTCTTTATTACTAACAACACTGGCCTATTCAGAACATCATGGAGAAAAAGAGGTGTTGTCACCCAATGTTGCGGTTGTTAAAGCTGGCTATGACGCTTTTGCTATAGGTGATATGGAGGCATGGGCGGCAGTTCAATCAGATGACGTGGTTTGGGATATTCCAGTAGGATTGCCATATTCGGGGTCTTATACTGGCACTGAGGCAATTAAACAGGGCGTAATAGGACCAATCAGTGAAATGTGGCCGGAGTTCAAGGTAGAACCCATCCATTTTTATGAGAGCGGAAATGTCGTTTTTGTTCATGGAAAAATGACTGCAGAAGGTCTTGATACAGAGACCGTTCATATGGTCACTGTAAAAGATGGAAAATACAGTCGATTCCAGCCGTTTGATGATTCCGCTGCCATGATGAAAGCCGCTAAGAAATAGGGTAATGTGAGTTAGTTTGTAACTTTGACTGCGTTTTTAAAAGTCCTGTTTATGCAGGGCTTTTTTATGGTCCCAAGTAACCTAATCAGCAGAGATTAGCGCAGCCATTAGTCGATCATTGTCATAACGCCAAACGGGATCTTTCCAGACGTAGGCTATTTTTTAAACGATGAACGCAAGAGACGCAGGATTGTAATACACATTATTTTTTATTACTTATCCATGAAGAATTAACTGGCTCTGAGATAGCGACTTACGGCATTATTCTTGATAGATTGAATAACGTTAATACGAAAAATAGTAATCTATGGCGCCAAGTATCAAATCATTTTATGCCCTCCACAGTCGCAACTGCAGTTTGGTTATAGATTGTCGTGGCAATGCACCGGCAATACTGTACTGGGGATCACGGCTTTCTGAAGCTACTAGTCCTGACATGTTGTCGCTGTTAGCGACTCGCCAAGAACTACAAGCGTGCCAAGCACAAGAAGCTTTAATCACTTTGTCCCCAGAGGCCGCTACGGGTTTTATGGGCAGCCCAGGGGTGCAAATGCATCGCAGTGGTCGTCAATGGGCGATTTATGCTAAAACTAAGTCCGTTAACTTAGTCGATAACCAATTAACTATTATTTCGCAATGCCACGGCGCCGAGATCCAATTAACGCACTGTTTAGCGCTGCATGCGTCTACCGACGTACTCACGGCTACCACAGCGATCACTAACATTGGTAGTTCTGCACTCTGGCTAGATCGCTGTGATGCCCCCTGTATTCCGCTACCTATGCGCTACAACAAAATTCTAGGCTTTACTGGTCGTTGGGCAAATGAATTTCAACAGGTGAGCATAGACCGATTTCCTGGTGCCTATGTGCGAGAAAATAGGTCAGGTCGAACCTCCCATGACTCATTTCCTGGTGTTGTTGTTCATACTGAGGACACCAATGAAAGTTCAGGATCTGCCTATGGGCTGCATCTGGGATGGAGCGGTAATCATCAACTGCGCATTGAAGAGCAGCACACTGGCCAAGCTTACGCACAGCTAGGAGAGCTATTTTTCCCGGGTGAAATGAGTCTCGAACCAGGCGAAAAATACTGTTCGCCCACGTTATATGGCACAAGTACTGCTCATGGTTTTTCAGCTATTTCTGAGTCTTTTCATGGCTATGTACGCGCAAGCCTAACCGACAAGCGAGTCAGAAATAAGGTCAGACCTGTTCATTTTAATACCTGGGAGGCCGTTTATTTTGATCTATCTTACGATCGGCTGTGTGAGCTCGCAGATGTTGCGGCAGAGGTCGGTGCAGAACGCTTTGTTCTTGATGACGGTTGGTTTAAAAATCGCAAATCAGACAAGGCAGGGCTAGGTGATTGGTTTGTGGATAACACGGTCTTTGAAGATGGTTTGGGCCCGCTGATTGATCATGTAAAAGCAAAAAACATGGAGTTCGGTCTATGGGTAGAGCCAGAGATGGTCAACCCTGACAGTGACCTTTATCGAGCGCATTCTGATTGGGTACTTAATGCTGATCCAGCGCCCCTAATACTTTCACGAAACCAACTCGTTCTCGATTTAACGCGAACCGAAGTACAAACTTACCTGTTTGAACGGCTAGATGCTTTATTAACAGAGTATTCTATTAGCTATTTGAAATGGGACATGAATCGCGCTGTATATCAGCCGAATAACCAGGGTGGGAGGGCCGTCGGTCATTACCAGACTAATGCGCTTTACACGTTACTCGGACGTCTTCGAGCTGCACACCCAGCAGTAGAAATAGAAAGCTGTTCATCTGGTGGTGGGCGTGCCGACTTTGGTGTTCTTGAGTTTACTGACCGCATCTGGACATCGGATAGCAACGATGCGCTTGATCGATTGCGCATTCAGAAGGGTTTCTCAATGTTCTTTCCTGCAGAGGTAATGGGAGCACATATTGGCCCAGGGGTCTGTCATATTACAGGCCGCATCCTGAGTATGGAGACTCGCGCCGGGGTTGCCATGTTTGGTCACATGGGCATTGAGGCAAATCTTCTCGAAATGGACGATGACCAGACCGAGACATTAAAGGCAGGGGTTGCCCTCCATAAAAAGCACCGCCAATTAATTCATAGCGGTAATCTTGTGCGCCTGAATACCCAAAGTAATGAAAATGGCTTTGGTATCATTGCACAGGATGGCGGAGAAGCGCTGTTTTCCTATACCCAATTAGACAGCTTGTCACACAGTGTGGGTGGGCGATTACAGTTTATCGGCTTAGACAGCAACGGCCTTTACCAAGTGAGTATTGTCTGGCCGCAGGAACCTAAAAGTTATTCAACATCCATACTGGATGTCATCAATGGATCGGTTATTAGCGGTGAGGCGCTGACCAAAGCAGGCATACAGTTGCCCATCATGCATCCTGCAAGCCTGCTGGTCTTTCATTTGATTCGCAGATAAGAGATGTCTCCTCATTATGAGCGGATCAAGTCGTTCCTTGGTGGCGGTCCTATGTCTCAGTGGACGGGGTGTCAAAATCACTTGCACTATGGCGCTCTGCCAACTGTTTTTCTTCTGCGCCCCAAACACGATTAACCCGTTGACCACGTTTCATGGCGGGGCGTGTTTGGATTTCTTTGGCCCAACGAATAACGTTGGTGTAGGTGGTTACATCAAGAAACTCACCGGCCTCGTAAAGTGCGCCTGCCACTAATGCCCCATACCAAGCGACATTGGCCATGTCAGCAATGGTGTATTCGTCGCCGCAGAGGTATTGATTATCGGCCAGACGCTGGTCTAATACATCAAGTTGGCGTTTCACCTCCATGGCATAGCGGTTAATGGGGTATTCATACTTTTCAGGCGCATAGGCATAAAAGTGTCCAAAACCGCCCCCTAAAAAGGGAACACTGCCGATATTCCAAAATAGCCAAGACAGGCACTCTGCGCGCAGGGGTGAACCCACTGCGGGCACAAAATGGCCGAACTTTTCTGCTAGGTAGAGCATGATGGCACCGGATTCAAATACCCTTACCGTTGTTTCTCCACTGTGGTCTGCCAGTGCGGGAATTTTTGAGTTTGGGTTTATACCTACAAATCCGCTACTGAATTGCGTGCCGTCAGAAATATTAATCAGCCAAGCATCATATTCAGCCTCGCTGATGCCCAATTCAAGAAGCTCTTCAAGAAGAACAGTCACCTTAACGCCATTGGGAGTACCCAGTGAATAAAGCTGGAGAGGGTGCTTCCCAATAGGCAGTTCTTTTTCGTGTGTGGCACCGGCGATTGGACGGTTTATCTTCGCGAAGCGGCCACCGCTTTCGCTGTCCCATGTCCAGACTTTGGGTGGAGTATAGGGTTCGCTCATAGTTTCTAACTTCCTTAGTTTTTTGTTGAGTCTCATTGAGTGCTGGTGTTGCTTAACACTTCTAAATAACGGTTACGCTGTTTCTTGTATATCTCCAGACTGCAGGCCGATCCATTCGGCTCGATTACCGAGTAAGAATCTGTTAACAAATAGGGCCAATGCTACACAGGTAAAAAAGGTAATGAACGACATATGAATGTAGTGCAGTGGCATCCAAATCCATATGAAACTGGCGTACATAAGAACACCGGCAATCACAGCTGTGATTGCGGCACGATAATCCACATTACGGAACAACAATCCTACGGCAAAACAGGCCAATATTGGCATGCTGATAAGGCCCCAGAGTTCTTGTAGTAAGTTAATGATGCTGTCAGATTGTGCATAGATAGGTACCATAGCCACCGCTATGATGACGAAGATCACCGTGGCTATGCTACTGAGTCGACGCAGGTTGGGTTTTTCGTTGATGTAAGCCTCGTGCAGATCACAGACATACATAGCGGCAGAGGAGTTGACCATGCTGTTAAAAGAGCTTAGTACCGCAGCTGCAATGGCTGCGGCAAAGATACCCGATAACCAGCCTGGGAGTAGGTCGCCGACAATACGACCATAAGCTTGATCGCCAATGTCCCCATACAGTTTAAAAGCCACTATGCCGGGTATTACCACCATAGACGGAATAAACACCACCCGTATAAACGCTGCGGCATAGACACCTTTTTGTGCTTCTTTGACTGTGGGTGCAGCCATGGCGCGCTGGGTAATCGTTTGGTTTGTACTCCAATAAAATATCTGAATAAATAACATACCCGTTAATAGCGTGTGCCATGGTACAGGGGAGTCGCTGTCGCCAATTAGGGTCAGCCTTTCTGCGGGAATGCCACTAAAGTCAAAGTCGATGGCCATTAACGATAGCACCACAACTAACAGGCCCATGGCTAATACCAATACACCACCATAGGTGTCAGACACCGCGACAGCTCTAAGGCCGCCAATCACCGCATAGGCTGCTCCAAAGATTGCGAAAGCGGCAGCAATGGTTACCAGGTCTAGCTGAATACCTGTCATGGATATCATAAAGAGCGCTCCGGTATAAATAACCGCAGGCTGAAAAACAAAGATATTGATAAACAAAAACATGGCGGAAACAAGAGCTCGCACGTGTTTACTGTTATAGCGTCGCTCTAAAAGCTCTGTGGTGGTGGTGCAATTATTGCGGTAGTACACCGGCAAGAAGACTTTAGCTAGAATCATCAGCCCCATAAAGCCAGAGAGCTCCCATAGCGCCAGCAGCAGCATTTGATTGCCATTCATACCCACGAGCTGGTCGGTGCTGAGATTGGTGAGTGTGATTGAACCGGCCACAAACACCCAGGTTAGTCCACCACCTGCCAAAAAATACTCTTTGTTGGAGTCCGCTGAACGACTGCTTTCGCCCCTACATTTGATATAGGTAAGTACGGCGATAGCGCCGAGGACGGCACAAAATACGGCTAGTTGGATGGCTTGTTCGCTCAAGTGAAACTCCTGTTTATTATTATTTTGGTAAAAGTGATTATTCTATTGCCCGCCAGACTGCTATTCCATGCGGTTCAACTGTTGCGTTTCCTAGTAGCCATTGTGTATTTGCAGCAATGGGTAGTACCTGTGGCTGTTCTGAGTAATTAAAGGCAAACATGAGGGCACCGCGCTGAACGACGCGGATGTCTTTATCAAACCGGTAGGTTCTTACGCCATTATGTTCGCATTGCTGCTGTAAAAAATCGAGTAAAAACGCTCTGTTAGTGAGCGTACCAAGATAAGTGAATTGCCCACTCCGTACAATGGCGGGTTCGTCATTATAGTACGTGGCGATGACCTCTGAGTTCGCCGCATCTAGTTGCTCACGCCAACGACAACTTTCGTACTGACGGTCATTCCAAGTTAGGACTTCAGCAAAGTCTTCACGCAGGGTTTCTACAGACAGCACGCGTATTGGTAACAGCGTTTGCAGTAGCCCGGGTGGTAAGTCAGTGGGATAACCAAACTCAGAGGTTTTAGCACCAGATCGTGGGCCGAAGACAAATTCAGCACTGCTGTTTTTACACTTTTCGACAAAGGCACTATCAATGATAGGTAGACTCGGAGCAATGATTAAGGCGTAGGGTGAAAAGTCTGCATCGACCGATATAAAGTCGACGGTAACACCTAGCTCGCGCAATGCGCTGTAGTAGGAGAATTGCACGCTGTTGAAGTCATAGGCCTCGCCTTGTTTTTCGATATCACTTACCCAAAGTCCCTCAACGCCGGTAATAATAGCCACTGACGCTGACTGAATCGTCTGGTTAGTAATGTCTAATTTAGACACTTCTAACATTGCTTGTTGAGCTTCAGGCCAGGCTTCGGTTTTTGAGTTGTCCGGACGCAGCAGCCCAGCATGCATTTGCTCTTGCGCAAAAGGTGCCTGACGCCAACGGAAATAGCACACGCAGTCTGCGCCATGGGCGAAGGCCTCAAGGGTCCAGAACCTAATCATGCCGGGTGCCGGACGAGGGTTATTATTGGCCCAGTTAACGGGCCCGGGTTGTTGCTCCATGACCCAAAAGCTACGGTTAAGTAAGCCGCGGGTTTGGTCGTGATAGTAGGTGGCAAAATCTGGGTGTCCAGTGCGCATATAGCGACGTAACTGGTCTGCTGGAGCACCGGTAAGCATAAGGTCTGTACGGCCCAGCGGGTAATTGTCATAGCTGGTGAAGTCTAGCGGTGCTGCCAACGCAAAGTTGTCTACCGCGGTTTCATTCATCGGTATAAAGTTGTGAGTGATGAATTGGTCGGGGGCATGTTGCCGAATCTCGGCAACCATAAGGGTGTGATAGTTAACTACCTGATCTGATGAAAAACGGCGATAGGCCAAACGATGGGCAGGGCTGGTTTCGGTCACCGCGAGTATGGGTAGTTCTATCTCCGTAAAATCGCGGTATTCCATAGACCAGAAGACATTACCCCAGTCCGTATTGAGTTTTTCAATACTTAAATATTGATCACTGCACCACGCTTGAAAGGCACTGCGTGCATTGCTAGAACCACTAAGCGCAGTGTCATGACAACAGAGTTCATTGTCGGTCTGCCAGCCAACAATGCCGTTGTGGCTACCATACCGAAGGGCCAATGCCCGGGTAATTCGCAATGATTGCTGCAGGTACTGGACACTGGAAAAGTCATAATGGCGGCGTGAGCCAAACCCTCGAGTGGCTCCAGTGTTTGGGTCTACCGGCAGTATCTCCGGATGCTGGTCGATCAACCACTTTGGTGGTGTTGCCGTGGGGGTGCAGATGACGACTTTGAGACCCGCATTGTTTAAGGTGAGTATGGCCTGGTCTAACCATGTAAAGTCCAATTCGCCGGGGTTAGGTTCAAGTCTTGACCAGGCGAACTCACCGATGCGCACATAGGTTAAGCCTAGCTCAGACATCATCTGTGCGTCTTGCTCCCACTGTGCTTGGGGCCAGTGTTCTGGGTAGTAGCAGACTCCGAACATGTACTTAACCTTTTTTAGAAACTAACGTAGTTTGTGCTATGCCATAGGTTTCTGTGAATAAAATACAGCCGCATTATTGCCGATAGAACCGAATGCCACTACCCCAAAGATGCTTGAAGCCAGGCCATGGATCGCTATATTGGCTATCGGTTCCCTGATATTGCTGAATACTCTCGCGAACGGGTAGGTACGCACAGCGCGTATCATTATTTTTAACATGACAATCTAAAAATGCTAGGCTCATATGTTTGTTGACTCTGTTTATCGTCTCGATATTCCAGCTGGGTTCGACATAATGCCCGAGTTCAAAGTCTGTATTAAAGGAGATGGTCGGGGCGGGATGACCGGCAATATTATGCCGAGCATTTTCATACACCATCATGTAATTGTGTTCAGAGCCGGTTTGCTGAAAGAGTTTTTTAACCCCATTTTCAAACCCCGAGGTATTGTCTTGATCCCCAGCGACAAAGAACGTGGGTACCGCTATTTTCCCCATAGCCTGGGCATCATGAACATCGAACTCACCACCCCAGGGAGCAAAAACCTGCAGAGCTTTCCAGCGTGGATCAAGTTGCTCTTCCCCGGCGAAGCAGGAATTTAAACGAAAGGGCAGTAAGCTGGCGATAATGGCTGGAACACCAATTTTCTTTAGCTGGTCTGATTGAAAGTCATAGCAGCCACCTATGGTATTAATGGCCCCAAAGCCACCCATTGAATGGCCAATAATCGCGGCATTGTTAGTGTCTATGCGATTTTTTAAGCCGAGCATGGGTAGGGGTTTTTTAGTGTTGGCAAAATAATCCAACACAAACTGCTGGTCGCGAGCACGATTATAAAGCGTGCTAATAAAGCCTGAGCTACGGGTTGCATCATCAAACACTTCGGCGTTGGTGGAGTCTTTATGATCAATGCCGATCACCACATAGCCGTGGCTAGCAAGGTGCTCAGCTAAATAAAACATCTGCGTTCGGTAGCCGGTAAAGCCATGAGAGAGAAGAATAAGAGGGAATTGACCCTCACTAACTGGAGTAGCGTCCCGATAGGCTTCACCCTGCAACTCAAAAAGCTGTTGCAGTCGAGTAACTTCTTTATAGGTCGCCTTGGACATTCCGGCGCCAGAAGACTTAGTGAGTTTTGCTGGATACCAGACTTCGAGTACCAAGGCTCTACTTGTGTTGGTTATAAAGTTGCCTGTATTTAGGCGTTCATCGTCCACGGCAGTAATGGTGCTAACGCCTACATCATAGGACCCTGAAAACGCTAATTCGGGAGTGACCGGAGACTGTCGGGTATAAAGTTGTTCAGCACTAATAGCCATGCTGGATATTAGAATTGCACTGATAAATAGTACAACCTGTGCGCAATTGATATTCACACTGATACCTCCTGAGAATTAATTGTTATTATTATGTGTTTTGTACGATCAGTGCTTTTGTTGTTATGGCGCATGTTTCTCAGTTTTGTTGAGAGTATATTAAATCAAAACATGGTTATAAAGTAGGCTGATATCGCAGTTTAGAAGTTTACTAGTCGTCATTGCAGATTCATTTGAAAATCGATAACCGGTAGTAGACTCAACTATCGATTTGTCCCACTATAGCCGCTGATCGTTAAACCCTAAAAATTAGATTATTTGGATAGTAATAAGTGACCAAGCAAAGATTACGTTTTTTCGAAAAGTCGTTGGGCCAACAACACATTACCGATGCGGATAAGTATTTGTACAAATCTCCAGCGCCCACCCACGCATTAGCTATTATTGGTACCGGTACGATCGGACAAGAGCATATGTATGTGGCTACTCTGCTGGGTAGAGCCCGAGTGCATGGTATCTACGATAGCCAAGTTCAAAGTATGGACTCAGCTGAAAAAAACTTTAAAGATTATAGTGATCAATCGCTTATTCGTTATGCTGACTTAGCGTCTGCCTGCAGTGATCCAGAGGTTGATGCCTTAATGATCTGTACGCCCAACTACACTCATGCTGATGTGCTCAAAGTGGCGATGCGGTCCGGTAAACCCATATTCTTAGAAAAACCCATGGCGACAACGCTGGTCGATGCAGACGCCATTGTTAAAGCCAATGATGCCTACCCATCTTTTATCCAAATTGGTCTGCAATATCGCTACAAAGCGCAATACATAGAAGCCTTTCATGAAGTGCAGCAGCGCACCTCTGTTGGGGTTGTTAAAACCATCAGTATGAGCGAGTATCGACCGCCGTTTTTAGACAAGGTAGGGCAGTGGAATAAGTTTAATCAATACAGTGGTGGCACCTTGGTTGAAAAGTGCTGTCATTACTTTGATTTGATCAATCTGTTAGCCGATGCTATGCCAGTTAGAGTCTATGCCTCCGGCGGTCAAGCGGTAAACTTTTTGGACTTCCAGAAGGATGGAGTACCTGCAGACATCGATGATCATGCTTTTGTCATTATTGATTATGCCAATGGGGTCCGAGCGAACTTCACACTCAATATGTTTTGTCATGACTTTACCGAAGAACTGGTGATAACTGGTGATAGAGGCCGGTTGGTAGCCAATGAACTGTTCAATGTGCATCAGCAACAACCATCAAAGGCGACCATTGCACTCGAAAAAGGCGAATGGGGAGCTTCTAAGCAGACTGATGTAACTTACGCCCGAGAGATAGAAAAGAGTGGCCATCATGGCGCCACCTACTATGAGCATGTGGCCTTTGTCGATCAACTGGATGGCAAAGCATGTGAGTCAGCCACTCCGGTGCAGGGTTTGTGGTCAATGATTGTGGCTAGTGCAGCCCAGCATTCTATTAAAACCCAGCAAGCGGTGGACATAAGGGCATTTATGCTCGACAACAATTTAGCAGACTATTTTGACTAAAATGGATTGAATATGAATCAAGCAATAAACGTAACAGGTCAAATCATGCCCGCAGTGGGGCTGGGTTTGTGGAAACTCGACATTGATGAAGTGGCTGATACTGTCTATAACGCCATAAAGACTGGTTATCGGCACCTAGATAATGCCGCGGATTACGGCAATGAAAAACAGGTAGGCGAGGGTATTGCTAGAGCAATTGCTGATGGTGTGTGTTGTCGTGAAGATTTGTGGATTACCTCTAAGTTATGGAATACCTTCCATCGCCAAGAACATGTGCAGGCGGCCTGTGAGAAGTCACTTGCCGACTTAGGTATCGATTATTTTGATTTGTATCTTGTTCATTTTCCGATTGCGCTTAAGTATGTAGACTTTAATGATCGCTATCCTCCAGAGTGGATTTTTAACCCTGAAGATGAACATCCTGCTATGGAACCTGATGCGGTACCCCTCAGTGAAACATGGACGGCCATGGAGGGATTGGTTGAGAACCAACTGGCGCGTAAAATTGGTGTTTGTAACTACAGCGCAGTGCTTCTTCACGACCTAATGAGCTACGCGAGAATAAAGCCAGCGATGTTGCAGATAGAATCTCACCCATACCTGACCCAAGAAGCGCTTATACGCACTGCGCAGTCCTATAATATAGCAGTGACAGCGTTCTCACCGCTGGGGGCACTTTCGTATGTGTCTATAGATATGGCCACAGCAGGCGATTCTGTGCTCACTGAGGCCGTGGTGACGGCCGCAGCCAAAAGAGCTGGTGTAACCGCGGCCCAGGTAGTTTTACGCTGGGGGGTGCAACGCGGTACCGCAGTCATACCCAAGACCAGTAAGTTAGAGCGTTTGACTGAGAATCTATCGCTATCAGAGTTTACCTTGACCGATGAAGAGATGGATGCAATCTCAGGATTAAATCAGAATCGTAGATTTAATGATCCCGGCGTTTTCTGTGAAGCCGCCTTCGGTACCTTTCACTCAATTTATGACTAATGGCTGAGTATCGTTAAATGAGCTTAATAAACGTAGAAAAAATAAGCGTAGCAGATCAGCAACATTACCCTGACAGTCTATTTCCTCTGGTCTATGCTAGTCAGTCGAATACGGATAGCAATGCCGTTGCGCGCTGGATTCAGCAACATAAATCCAAGATCGAGGCAGAGTTAGAGACCAATGGAGCCGTCTTGTTTCGTGGCTTTGGTGTTGTCGATGACCAGGGCTTTGATGGATTTATTCGCGCCTTTGGTTGGCCCAGTTTTACCTATGAAGAATCGTTGTCCAATGCCGTGCGGCATAACCGGACGGAATTAGTGTTTACCGCTAATGAGGCACCACCTTCAGTGTCTATTTTCCTGCATCATGAAATGGCGCAAACCCCCGTCTTTCCATCAAAACTATTTTTCTTCTGTGAACAGGCAGCGGTATCTGGCGGTGCAACACCTATCTGTCGGTCAGATATCCTACTTGAGCGGCTGCAGTCTGAAATTCCAGACTTTGTTGCAGCCTGCGAGGAAAAGGGCATACGTTATTCACAAACTATGCCTGCAGAGAATGACTTGCAGTCAGGCCAAGGTCGTAGTTGGGCGAGTACCTTGAGTGCAGCTAATGTCGAGGAGGCCGAAGCCAAACTCAACCGATTGAACTACCGATGGCAGTGGCAGGCTGATGGATCTTTGAGTGTGATAACGCCAATACTTCCAGCTGTCAAAACTCTGCAGGACGGACGAAAGGTGTTTTTTAATCAACTAATAGCGGCATTTAGAGGCTGGCAAGATGCCAGAAATAATAGTGAAAAATCTATTTGCTATGGTGATGACTCGCCAATCAGTAATGATGATATGGCCGTGGTGATACGCCTAGCTGACCAGTTAACTTTCGACATTCCTTGGCAAACTGGCGATGTGGTGCTAGTAGATAATTTTGTCACCATGCATGGTCGCCGACCTTTTGAAGGCCAGCGCAGAGTGCTGGCGTCGCTGGTTGCTTAGAGATTAAATAATGTAAGTTTGGCTTCGAGCGTTTGGTGGTAGCGTTAGTGCACGACGCTTTTCACCCTATACTGAAGAGTATTCTATTACGCTGATATAGTAGTGTAATCCTGAACTGATGAGAATCCCGTATGCGATGTTATAAAACGATACTGATGATAGTTATTTTTGCGTCTGGTTGCGGGGGTGGTGGTACAGGTTCGCCTTTGCCCTTAGAGCCTCCTGTCGCTCAACTGGCACCGGTGATTACCATGTTCTCGTTTTTGGCGGAGAATAACGCAGACTTAGACACTGATGTTACTCTAACGATTAACAGCGATAATATTACTGGTAGAATACCAACCAATATCCCTGTTACTGATTTAGTTGCTAGCTTTCAGCACAGTGGGTCTTCAGTCAGTATCACCTCAATCGATCAGCAAAGTGCTAGTACCTCTAATGATTTTTCTACCATTCTTACCTATACCGCCAACGGCTCTGATGGCCAGACGACCGATTATCAGGTCGATTTAACTCGTTTTACAAATCTTCCTGTTGTTTATCTCACCACAGAGTTTTACGCGGCTATTGATTCTAAGGAAGATTATGTCCAAGGCGAGTCCTCCATAGATGGAGGTCGTGACTTTGATGATTTGGCGCCGGTAGAAATGAAAATCCGTGGCAGGGGTAATTCAACCTGGGGCTTGCACCCTAAAAAGCCTTTTCAGATGAAATTGTCGGATAAAGCAGAGTTCCTGGGAATGCCCAATGACAAAAAATGGTTATTTTTAGCAGAATACTCTGATAAAACCATGCTTAGAAATAAAATATCCTTTGAAATGGGCTATATCAGCAACTTGGATTGGACACCTCAAGGTCGCTTTGCCGAGGTATATATAAATGATGAGTACAACGGTACTTACAATGTCACCCAAAAGGTTGAAGAGAGTGATAACCGTGTTCCACTGGGTGATACCGGCTACTTACTTGAGCTTGATCAGTTAGAGCGACTAGACCCAGATGATGTTTATTTTGAAAGCGTTATCACTGAAAAATTCTTAGTCAACATAAAAGAGCCGAACCTCGAACGCAACAGCTCTGAGTATGTTTATATTAAGACGCTAATTAATGATTTCGAAAATGCGATGTTGGGGTCTACTACCATGACATCTTACTTTGCCGTTTCTGAAACAACCTCTGATAATGTTTGGGATGTGAATTTGAGCCAGACGATGACGCTAGTCCCTAACTCTGAGTACAGGGTTTCGTTTAAAGCAAAGTCATCGATTGATCGCACCATGATTGCTGGCCTTGGTTTGTACCATGACCCTTGGACAAACGTAGGTGAGCCTGTAAGTCTGACAACGGCATGGCAAACATTCACATTGACTCAGACCACGACCGATTTTGGAGATGATCAAAGTCGTGTCTTATTTGATATGGGTGGAGATCAAGGCGGAGAGGTCTGGATTGATGATGTGAGCGTTCTTACTGCGGATGGAGTGGAGCTTGTTACTAATGGCGATTTCCAGAGCGGTGAGTCAAGCTGGGAGGGAGGCGCGGCCAGTGGATCCAATATCACATCCTACCCTAGCGGAGCAGAGGGATATGCAGAGTATATCGACATCGATAGCTTTGTTGACTGGTATCTTATTAGTGAAATTACTAAGAACGTTGACTCAATGTTTTTCTCGAGCATGTTCTTGAATGTGATGCCCGGCGAGAAAATAAAAATGGGTCCGCTCTGGGATTTTGATCTGTCTTTTGGCAATGTTGATTATGCCGACAGCCGCTATGCGGAAGGTTGGTGGGTCAAGTATCATCCCTGGTATGAGCGTCTCTTCCAAGACCCAGACTTTGTCGACAGAGTCAAAGTGCGGTTTGCCTACTTTAAAGACAATCAAGATTTCATTCTCGACAAAATAGATACCTATGCGCAACAGTTACAATGGGCTCAGCAGGAAAATGACAATAAATGGCAGACCCTTGGCATTTATGTTTGGCCGAACCCTGTGATTTTCGACACCTATCAAGAAGAAGTTGATCACATGAAG
>CAJJAU010000067.1 GCA_905182275.1 gamma proteobacterium HTCC2207 | reverse complement strand
CAGATTGACCATGTTAAAACCCAAATCCCCTATGCAATGTTTAATGGCAGCTGCAGTCTTATTGCTTATGTAATCGCCGGGATCACTGGTAGTATTTGGGCGCTGGGGTTGGGAATGCTGTTAATGGTCGTCGGCTTGTTGATTTTAAAGAAGTGGTAGCGACTATTGTGCTCGTTCACTAGATTACTGGGCCTACTAGCGGTCTAGTCCTACGCCTCTAAAACGGGCACTAATTTTGAACATGGCCCCGATGTCTAAAAACGGTCTGGGTGGTAGCCAAGTCGCAGTGGCTGAGCTAAGACAGTCAGTGATTAATTCCGACTGGCCGCCGCTGGCATAGTCTGCCAGAGTCTGTCCAAACGCCGTGCCTCGGCTAACACCCGAACCATTGTAACCACCGGCAAGATAGATATTCTTTCCTTGCTGACCAAAAAAGTTCGTCCCATTACCGCTGATACCTTCAACCCCAGACCAAGCATGTTCGAAAGGCACATGGGCAAGCTGCGGAAAGCGTTTCTCAAAACTACTGCGATGTATGGCCTGGCGCGATTTTAACGCAGCGGATGAGAGTAATTCCGCACCGCTGTATTCTGCGGTATTGCGCAGGCAAATTCGCCCATCTTGGGTTAACCTCAGCGTCGCACCACCGCCATGCAAGGAGATAATCCCCCAGCTTTTATGACTGCCAAGACTGGCCAATTCTTGCTCGGTTAAGACCCGGGTAAAGCTCCCTGACAATGTGCTGCCGATAAGACGTCTGCGCAGAAAGCCTAGTTTTGGAGCTTCATAGTTAGTCGCCATGACCAAGTTGTCGGCGATTACCTCACCTTTAGCCAATTGCAGTTTTATGGAGTCGCCTGATTGGACTTTTAGAACTGGACAGTTTTCAACAAGCTTTACATTGCTAGGCAGGCCATCGGCTAAACCGCGCACTAAAGCCGCAGGCTGTACCAACCCACCTGGCCTGACATGAACCCCAGCCTGATAGAGAGTCGTGCCAAAGCGAGATTGCATTGCCTGTTGGTCAAGACTGCTATGCTCAATTTCCATAGCATTAAGGTAGTCGATAAAATTTTTCTGTTCTTTGACAGATGCTATGTCCGCTGCCCCATGATGGAATCCACTGCTATCCCAATGACAGTCAATGGCGAGGGTATTGATTTGCTGATCTAAAATGCTGAGACCCGCTTGGTTGATGCGGTTGACTCGGGCAAAGTTTGCTTTTTCATGCGCCTTAAAAACCCCGGGAAAATGACTGACACCCACCGTGAAGCCGGAGTTACGACCAGATGCACCCTGGCCGACCAGGCGCGCATCAAGAAGTAAAATTTCATTATTGGGATGGAGTTCGGCTAAACGCCGAGAGCAGGCCAGACCGGTTAGGCCCGCACCGACGACAACCCAGGGAACTCGAACAGTCCCCTTGATCGATCTACATGCTTGTCGTGCTGGTAAAAGCTCACTCCAACCATGCTGGTCAGTAGGGAAGTCTCTCGATGACAGTGTCATGGTTTACCTATCCCTAAGGATTTACTGCTTCGGCAGCCTGAGCGGCCATTAGAGCGGCAACCTCGGCTTCCAGCGCGGCACCATCATGCGCTTGCTTAATAACATAGGCACGCACTGCCTCAGCATCGGCTGGACTGAGCACATCGGCAAAAGATACCATACCATTATCTGCTAGGGCTCCGCCACGCACTATGGCTTGCCATGCTTCCGCACTTGCTGAAATAGATGACCAGCGTAAGTCAGGTAATACGCCAGAGCTTATCGCCAGAGGGCCGTGACAAACACGGCAGTTAAAGTGGTATTGCTCAAAGCCGAGTTGAATCATCTCTGCATCACCAAATCTGTCTGCTTTAGGGGTGCGTGGTGCCATAACCAAATTTGGATCTGGAATCGTTCCTGTCGCGCCTAACTTAAAGGTTACTACTTTGCCAACAATAGGGGGGACAGGTTGATCATAAGCTGATCCGCCAGCTAGAGCATAGGCAGAGCCCCAGCCGGTGGTTATAGTCACGTATTGGTCGCCATCAATTTGGTAGGTTCCGGGACCTGAGGCCGCACCGGATTTAACATTTTGGTACCACAACTTCTCACCCGTTGCGGCATTATAGGCGGCAAACTCTCCCTCTAAACGCCCTTGAAAGACCAGTCCGCCTGCGGTAGAAAGAACGCCACCATTCCAAGCATTACTATGCTCTACACTCCAGCGCGCGCTCTGGGTAATAGGATCCCAAGCAATCAGGCGTCCTTTGAGCGTGGCTCTAAGGGCCATGGCCGTAGCAAGGTCAAGATCCATCGGTAAACCTGCCGCGAGGTTTGTACCGGTATTCCAGCTCTGAGATCGCGCTTCAAATAGAAGGTCACTCGCATAAAAATCAGGCACTTCTTGTGCAGGTATGTAGGCAAGGTTTAGTTCTGGGTTAAACGCCATTGGCTGCCAATTGTGCGCGCCCAAAGGACCCGGGTTCTGCATAAACGGAGTTTCACCATAACGCGCCTGTGGGTTTTCTATAGGACGTCCATCGGCATCTAAGCCCTCCGCCCAGTTTTGAGGCACAAAGGATTCGCCAGAAATGAACTCGCCGGTGGCAGCGTCTAAGAGGTAATAAAAACCATTCTTGGGTGCTTGCATGGCAACTCGTCGAGTGGCGCCATCTGTACCGATTGGCAGATCGGCCAAAATAATAGTTTGGGTGGCTGTGTAGTCCCAGTTGTCACCAGGAGTCGTTTGAAAGTGCCACTTATAGGCACCCGTTTCAGCGTCGACGGCAACAATGGAGGATAAGAATAAATTATCGCCTTTACCGGTATCTCGAATATCACGGTTCCATGGTGAGCCGTTTCCAACACCAAAAATGACACTATCATTCACGTCATCATAGATAATTGAATCCCAAACAGTACCGCCACCGCCGTCGGTGGTCCAGGCACCTTCATCGCCCCAGGTTAGGTTGCCAATGTCTTTAAGCGCGCTATCAGAAATGGCGCCATCAGGCTGTTTATTGGAGTTTGGTACGGTATAAAAGCGCCATACCAGATCACCTGTTGCCGCAGAATATGCAGATACATAGCCTCTGACACCCAGTTCTGCGCCACCGTTACCAATCAGTACGTTACCTTTAACGACACGTGGCGCTCCGGTTATGGTGTATGGCTTAGACTGGTCAACGGTAACTGTGCTCCAAACCCTTTCGCCGGTGGCAGCATTTAAAGCTTCAAGTCGTCCATCAATAACACCGACATAAACATTGCCCTTCCATACCGCTACTCCGCGATTGACCACATCACAACAGGCTTTAGCGCCGACCGCCCGATCAACGTTAGGGTTATAAACCCAGAGTTCACTTCCGGTTTTTGCGTCAAGGGCATAAACCACCGACCAGGCAGAAGTTACGTACATAACACCATCGACTACAATCGGAGTGGACTCAACACCACGCTCTGTGGCTAGATCATAGGTCCAAGCGACACCTAGTTCACTGACGTTGGATGTGTCGATTTGTTTCAGACCAGAGTGACGTTGTTCATCATAGGTGCCGCCATAGGTGAGCCATTCTTCAGGGGTTGCAGCGGCATTAAGTAATCGCTGCGAATCAATGTCGGCAAATTTTGCTGGGTCACTACCGCAGGCCGTCAGTAGTAAAGTGGACAATAAATAAGTTGCCAAAGTAAAGAATTTCATTGAACTCATGGTTAATACCCTCTTTATTTTCTAATTATTTTAACGAAGTATACACCGGAAATTACCCACAAAACGATAGGGATAATATTGTTATTTTATAGGCATCTTACTATCCGAAAAAACTTGTCTGGTCCATTCAAGCAGAAACAAAAAGGAGGACGGTAGCCTCCTTTTTGTTTCTTATCAAATCGCTACTATCAGTGTTCGGTAGCAGCCTTAGCACCACTGGGAATACGTATATTGTCGACCAACTCTTCTACAGACTGCGGAGGCTTAGCCGTTACGCGACTTACGCTGATGGCAATAGCAAAGTTTAGTAGCATCCCTATGGTGCCAATGCCCTCTGGTGAAATACCCCATAACCAATGTTCAGTATTGTTGAGTTCAGGCGCGACAAATTTAAAGTAAGCAATGTAGGTGAAGGTAAACACCAGACCAACTAACATACCTGCTATAGCACCTTCTTTGTTGGCGCGTTTTGAGAAGATACCTAATAGCAGAGCCGGGAACAGGGAAGCTGCGGCAAGGCCAAAGGCAAATGCGACCACTTGGGCGACAAACGCCGGTGGGTAAATACCAAACAACCCCGCAATGCAGACTGCCACAGCCGCCGCCATTCGAGCATATAGCAGTTCTTGTTTTTCAGTTATTTTTGGTAACAGCGTTTTCTTTAGCAGATCATGAGAGATTGCACTGGAGATGACCAATAATAAGCCCGCCGCAGTAGAGAGCGCGGCAGCTACCCCGCCAGCGGCTACCAGGGCGATGACCCAGCCGGGAAGGCCGGCAATTTCGGGGTTAGCAAGGACCATAATGTCTCGATCGATATACACTTCATTGGTCGATTCGGTGGGCTGATTACTCAAAAGTCGCTCACCATGCACGCCAGTGTTACCGTCAAATGATGGTTTAATCGGCGATAAGGCGGCGCCTGCGCCATACTGCATAATGCCGTCATTATTTTTATCTTGCCAAGCAATCAGACCGGTGGACTCCCAGTTGCCAAACCACTCTGGGGCATCCGCGTAGGCAGTATTGTGCACAGTGTCAACCAAGTTTAGTCGTGCAAAGGAAGCCACGGCCGGTGCGGTGGTATAAAGGATCGCGATAAATGCCAATGCATAGCCGGCGGAGAGGCGTGCATCTGAGACCTTGGGTACGGTAAAGAAACGAACCAACACATGGGGTAGTCCCGCTGTACCGAACATGAGTGCTGCGGTGATTGCAAATACGTCGATAGTTGACTTGCTACCTTCGGTGTACGCACTAAAGCCTAAATCTAATAGCACACCATCCAGTTTTTGTAACACCGAAAGTCCCGAACCATCATTGACCTCAGAACCAAATCCCAACTGTGGGATAGGGTTGTCGGTGATCATTATGGAGATAAAAATAGCGGGTACCATGTAGGCAAAAATCAATACGCAGTATTGGGCAACCTGCGTGTAGGTGATGCCTTTCATACCACCAAGTACTGAGTACATAAATACCACGGCCATACCGATAATAACGCCAGTGCTAACCTCTACCTCGAGAAAGCGCGAGAATACGATGCCCACCCCACGCATTTGGCCAGCGACATAGGTAAAAGAAACAAAAATCAAACAGATGACTGCAACAATGCGGGCCGTCTGAGAATAATAGCGTTCACCGATGAAATCAGGCACGGTAAAACGTCCAAACTTGCGCAGGTAAGGCGCTAGTAACAAGGCTAAAAGCACATAGCCGCCGGTCCAGCCGAGCAGGTACACAGAGCCATCTCGGCCAATAAAAGAAATAATGCCAGCCATAGAGATAAATGATGCCGCGCTCATCCAGTCAGCGGCGGTCGCCATGCCATTGACCAAGGGATGCACACCGCCACCGGCAACGTAAAAGTCCTTGGTTGAGCTTGCTCGAGACCAGATAGCGATTCCAACGTAGAGCGCAAAGGATAACCCAACAAATAGATAAGTTAGCATTTGCGTACTCATGATTGAGACTCCTGATCTGCGTCATTCTCATCACCAACGCCAAACTGGCGATCTAGCAGTTTCATCTGTCGAGCGTAGACGAAGATAAGCGCCACAAAAACATAAATGGCGCCTTGCTGCGCAAACCAAAAACCAAGTTTGAAGCCGAACACTGAAAATTGATCGAGCCAATCGGCTAGAATAATGCCGCAGCCGAAAGATACCGTGAACCAGACCACTAGAAGCTTGGCGAGGAGTTTTAAATTAGCTTTCCAGTAGTTTTTTTGATTGTCGATCTGGCTGACATCGCTGGCTTGCTTAGTGTGTTCGTCGCTGTTCATCCTAGCTCCTCATTCGTTTGCAATAATACCGGTGCCTTAAAAACTTTTCTTATGCTTCTCTCAGTGTATCGGTGATAAGCCGAAATTCTAACGGATTACAGTGTTTATGTTGGATATAAATCCTTGAGTCCATGTCCGGCGCTTTTAGCCTGATTAGTTCCTCGACTAAAAGTGGATTGCTTTCTTAAGTGACGCAGTAATTGGTCAATATCTAGCGCCTCGGAATCACCCATAATACCTTGATACAGTTGTCGATCAAGCTGTTCAAATTGTTGCTGAATAGCCGTATCTTGCAAGCTTACAGCAAGCGCTTTCAAGGTGTTTGGAGGCCGCTCAGAAAATAATGTTTTACCCCAAATTAAAATAGCATCACGCATGGCCATATAGTCATCATTTTTGGCAGCATCCTCTATAGCTTTCAGCTGCTGTTTTAGCGTCAGTAGGGCAGAGTGCTCTGGCTTCGATGTTATTTGAGTTTTATCTCTGGGCCCTTGATTCTTTTGTCTCATCAACAAAGCCACAATAACTACAATAAGTAGCGCATTAAGCGCTAGAGAAATGGTTTTCAACGCTGAAGGTTCTGGCTCGGTCGCAATACTGCTGCCGGCGACACTAGGGTTATTAGAAATTGCTTTCAGACCTATTAGATTGGTCTGGTCATCGACTGAGCTTGTGCTAGGTAAAACCTGAATAGTCGTTGCAGGCAGGCGAGAGATCTGCTGTTGTTGTTGGTTAATATCCCACCAGCGCAATTCAATAGCAGGAAGCGTTATTTCTCCGGGTTGATTTGGGACCAGCGCCAAAGATTCAACTCTTATTGAGTTCAAACCGTCACTAGAGAGCGTTTGACTAAGCTGAGGCTGGTCGGGATAAATACGATAATCTTGACTCTGCGGGACTTCTAAGGGGGTAATCTGAGCGCTACTTAAACCTTTAGCCGTTATGGTGATGGTGCGAGTGATAGGCTCACCAACGGTGGCATTCTCCAGATCACCACTCCATCGTTGCTCAAGCTTGACCTCACTGCTGGGCATCCAGCCGCTCGCATCAGCTTGTGCGGGCTGTGCTAACACGTCTACGGTTATGGCTTCGGTGTCTCTAAAGACTTGGTTGCCACGGTTATTGAATACGCCAAATTGACTGCGGCTGTTGACCTCATAGGCACCAAAGCGCAGTTTTGGGACATCTACGGTGCCAACACTCTTGGGCAGTACAGCGTACTTAACTTCTAGTACCAAATAGTTTCTGCCATTGAGAACTTTTTGATAGGTTGTATCACCAAGGCGGTGAAGTATGACGTTATTTATTTTTAGTTCTGAAAGACTGTAGTCGCGCAAATTGATCGAGGTGTAGAGCCTATGGGTCAGGATGATTTGTTGATTAACATAGACTGTTTCACGGTCAACCAAAGTTTCGGTATAAATGGGTTGGCTACCCGGATTCGCAGCTGTTGGATTGGCCGGAGCTGCCCGAACTCGCAATTCTACGGCATTACTGACGTCACCTTTAAAACTGATCGATGGAATTAGCAACATACCCGCTCTTTTCGGCCGTAATTGTAGGGTCCAAGCGGTAAATGATTCAGTCTTGCCGTTACTTCTGGAATAGCTTTGTTGCCGGTTGTTAGACAGAATCTCAAAGTCGGTTGCTAGGCCGGCGAAGTCAGGCTCACCAGTAAGGACTTGACCGTCATAGCGGATTTCTAGGCTTAGTGTTTCGTTAGTATCCAGCACGGAACGGTCGACCTTGGTACTTAGCTCTGCCCAACTGAGTGCGGGAGACAGACTTAAAATAAGGCTAATGAGTAAAGTAGCGTTTTTGAAATACAAATTCATTTACCAGCGCTCTTGATTGTTGGGTGGTTTGCGTTGTCGATTTTGTTGCCGAGACTGATAGCGAAACTTTGCCCGCAGCAGGCCGCCCGGATCGTCAGGAATACGGCGAAGCATCTTTTCGATATCTTGTTGTTCTTGTTTTTCCTCATCGCTTAACTCGTCCAGTGCAGCCTCTGCTGCAGCTTCTTCAGCGTCTTTTTCCGCCTGTTCTAGTGCCTTCTCATCAGCTGTTTTTTCTTGCTCAGACTTTTCTGAATCAGGCTTTCCCTTCTCCTCTTTGTCTTGTTGTGACTGATCTTGACTCTGCGAATCTTGGTTCTTTTGTTCTTGATCCTGACCCGATGAATCCTGATTTTGCTGTTCTTGGTCCTGCTGTTCTTGATCTTGATCCTGGCTCTGCTGATTTTGTTGATCTTGATCTTGATCCTGTTGCTGATCTTTGAGTTGTTCTACTAATGCACGGTTAGCAATGGCATCTTGCATATCCGGATCTAAACTCAAGGCCCTATCATAAGCATCAATAGCCCCTTGCAGATCACCATCTTGGGCCAATGCATTACCGCGGTTATAGTGTCCCTGCGCGGTGTCATTATTTAAAAAACTAGTGGTTGCTTGCTCAAAATCACCTGCTTTGTAGGCAGCACTGCCACGCCACATTGGATCTTCGAAGAGATCCTGAGCAGTCTCATAATCCCCGCGACTTAGAGCCTCTGCTGCCCGTTGGTTGGGGGTTTTCCACAAATCTTTCCATTCAAATGCTTGTGCAGGTTGGGTGTTAAATGCCAAGGGGAGTAAAAGTACGGCGACTAGGGTGCCTTTGCGAAAGCTTAACAATACAACGGGTAGCAAAAGTAACACCAACCAAAAGCCTTGGTCGTCCCAAAGGTCAAAAGACCGATCAGTCTCACGGGTGTTATCGGGGAAGATGGAGTCCATAGCGATTAACAGTGCGTCGACATCACTATCATCGGCACTCAGCGTCTGATAGATACCGCCGTTGCTAGCGGCTAGTTGTTGTAGTGCGGTGACGTTTAGTTTTGCAACCACCATATTACCATTGGCTTGTTTTGCAAAGCCTCCAGCACCGGTAGGGATGGGCGCACCCTGCGGAGTGCCAACGCCGAGAATCGACAGACGGAAGTCTCCCTGCTGTGAAATAATGGGTGTGAGTTCGCTCAGTGCGGATCTATGAATACCATCACTAATTAATAAGATATCCGCCTGCTGATAACCACCAGTGACGGCTAGATCAACCGCGCTGGCCAGCGCCTCTTCAACATTACTGCCATATTCAGGTAATAAACTTGGCGCCAGCACGGGCACTATACTGACTATAGTATTACTGTCTTCAGTTAGCGGTGAAACAGTATGTGCATCACCACCGTAGACGATTAAACCAGCCACTCCCTCTGTTCGTCGCGTTAAAACATCAATGAGTTTATAGCGAGCACGCACCAGACGGCTGGGCGAAATATCTTCGGCTAGCATAGATGGTGACAAATCGAGCACTACTACTAGGGCTGCATCCTGCTTGTAAACTGGTTGGGGTAGTTGTTGCCAGGTTGGACCGGCCAGACTCAGGCAGCAGATGATCCATGCCAAAATAACAATACTCAACAACCAAGTACTACTGAGGGCTTTTTTACTCTCAGAGCCTTGCATTAAGAAAGGTAGAAGTTCCGGGTTGATGATATTTTCCCAGCTACCGGCGCTGCGTTTGCGCCAGCTATAAAAAGCCACCACAGCAGCCACAGGAAGAAAGCCCGCGAACCACCAGGGTCGCAGAAAGTGAAAGTTATTACTCAGCTCAATTAGATTCTCAAACATAGGGTTAACGCGTTTCCCCCCTGCGACGATTAGCAGCAAAAATAATCAGGCTTAGCGAGAAGGCCGCGCCGAGAGGCCAATGAAATAAAGTGGCTACTGGACGTATTGTTTCTGCATCCTGTTCAATAGGCTCCAATTTGTTGAGCTGCTCATATATTGACGCCAATTCTTGTGGGTCGCGCGCTCGGAAATATTGGCCACCGGTAGTTCGGGCAATTTTGATGAGAGTTTGCTCATCTAAGTCTGCGCTGGGATTGACCGTGGTGCGACCAAACAAACCGCGCTGCTCTTGGCGCTCTGCGCCTATCCCTATGGTATAGATTTTAACTTTGGCACGTCGAGCAAGGTCAGCCGCTTCATCAGGTTGGAGAGCGCCAGCGTTATTAGAGCCGTCTGTGAGTAGAATTAATATACGGTGATCTGCAGGGCGATCTTGCAGCCGTTTTACGGACAGGCCAATGGCATCGCCTATTGCCGTACCGTTGCCAGCAAAGCCAATCTGCGCTTCAAGTAAAAGCGTTTGCATAGTTGCTCGGTCAAAGGTCAGAGGTGTTTGCAGATAGGCCTTTTCGCCAAACAGAACCAGACCTAATCGATCTCCAGCCCGTTCTACAACAAAATCGCCCACCACTGCTTTGACGGCTACCAGACGATCAACTGCTTGACCACGAATGACCATATCTTTGCGTTCCATGCTGCCAGAGATATCTACTGCAATGAGGATGTCACGACCCGCGGTGGGCAGTGCTACGGGCTCTCCAATATAAACGGGCCGTGCAATTGCCAGTAGCACACTGACCCAACACAGCGTTAATAAGGTCATTAACAGCCGGTTACGCCAGGTGGTCATGGTTAGTGATGCCGGTTCAACCGCGGCGGCGGCTGCGAGCATGGGTGCGCGCAGAGCTCGGATATGGATCTCTGCCGGTTTTCGCAACCAGCGGTAAATGAAGGGCAGAGGTGCTAGGGCTAACGCCCATGGCCAAATAAGGCTCAACATGGTGTCATAGCCTCCAATTTACTCTGTGAATGATGCTTTTTGATCCAGATCGCCGCGCTGACCAGCAACTTTTCAAGAAGCTCATTACTGTTTTGTACGGTAGCGTCTTTCCCATAGAGTATGGAATTTAAGTCAGCCGGTAAGTCTTCAAAAATAGGAACATTACAGCTAAGTTGCAAAAATTCGACAAAGCGAGTGATGTCGCGACTACTAACGTTCTTTTCTGGATAGGCGCTATTGATTGTCTGCTTAAGAATTTCAAACACCAACACCAATTTTTGATTAGACGTGAAGTCTGGTTGAGTGGTGATTTGCCCCAGTTTGAGTGCGGCCTGACGACGATAAAGATTGGCTCGGTAGCGTTTGATCAGTTGCAACCCAGCCCATCCAAAAATACCCGTAGCCAAGATAATTAACACCCACCAGCCCGGTGCTAGTGGCCACCAAGAAATGGGTTCAGGTAATTGAATGTCGCGAAGTTGCGCTAGGGAATCGGCTTGCATCATTAACGACTTCTTCGACTACTGCGTCTTTTGCCATAGGCACGTCGCAGTACATTAATAACGCTATCATCGGTATTAAATGGCAGTAGGCCTGCAGACAGTTTTTCACTCATTTTACGCAAGCGCATACTGCGGTCGACGAATGCTTGCTGAAAGCGCTCACGCAATTGGGAGTTGCTCGTGTCAAGTAGCGTTTGATGCAGACCATCACTAACTGCATATAGCGACGGTGGCGGCAGTTGTTTTTCAATATCGTCAAACACATGACAGAAATTGAGGTTAGCGTGGCGTGCCAGTTCAAATAGATGACGCTCGCAGTCGTCGTTTAGGTCGTGAAAATCACTGACGATAAACAGGGTGCTGCCGGGGAGTACAAAACGCCGAGATTCCTCAAGAATCTCGGCAAGACTGTAGCGGTCAGTATCCGATTTATCACTGTCTTTCAGATGGAGTAATTTGACGCTGTAGTCCTGTAGGCCATGAATAAACTTCAGGACAGCGTGGTGGCTGCGTCGAGGTTTGACGTCCATTTGTTCTTGCTGTCCAAAGATTAAGCCGCCGGCTCGATCATTCGCGGACAATCCGGCCCAGGCTAGGGCTGCAGATATCTCGCAGGCGACCACTGATTTTAAACGTTGACTGCCGAAGAACATCGGACTACGTAGATCGCTAATCACCAAAATAGGCCGTTCTCGCTCTTCGCTAAATATTTTAGTGTGAGGTACTTGGGTTCTTGCCGTTACGCGCCAGTCGATACTGCGAACATCGTCACCAGGTTGGTAAATACGTACTTGATCAAAGTCCATGCCACGACCACGGAAGCGAGATTTATGACCGCCCGCCAGCATTTGCCGTGCCTGTACCTTGGGGAATCCGGTTAACTCACGAGCACCATAACGCAGCTTCACCATATCGTGGAGACTGGCGATGGCGGGATGATGTTGATGTTCGTCTATCACTGTCATTACGGTTGCTTCACTAGGCGGACGGCACAGTGTCCAAGAGTTTGTCGATTACTTGATTGGCGGTTATGCCGCTGGCCTCAGCCTCAAAACTCAATATTAAGCGGTGGCGCAATACATCGTGGGCAATAGCGCGAATATCGTCGGGTGTCACGAAGTCTCGACCTTCCATCCAGGCCAGCGCCCGACTGCAGCTATCCAGTGCAATGGTTGCTCTAGGGCTGGCGCCATAATCCAGCCATTGGGCGAGTTCGCCACCATATGACTCAGAGTTACGTGTGGCTAAAATAAGTTGTACTAAATACTCTTCCACCGCCTCGGACATATGTACATGGCTAATCTCCTGTCTCGCAGCAAGTAGAACTTTTTGACTTAAAGGCGTAATTGGACTTCCAGGCTCGTTACGAGCTTCTTGCCGAGATAGAGCTAGAATAGCCCGCTCAGTTTCAGGTGCCGGATAGTCAACCATAATGTGCATTAGAAAACGATCCATTTGCGCCTCGGGCAATGGATAGGTACCTTCTTGCTCAATTGGGTTTTGGGTCGCCATTACCAAAAATAATTCGGGTAGTGGGTAGGTGTTTTGGCCGACTGAAATTTGGCGTTCTGCCATGGCCTCTAGGAGTGCTGATTGTACTTTGGCCGGTGCGCGATTGATTTCATCAGCAAGCACCAAGTTATGGAACAACGGCCCAGCTTGGAATTCAAAGGTACCTTCTTGGGGGCGGTAAATGTCACTGCCAGTAATATCTGCCGGCAACAGGTCGGGTGTAAACTGGACGCGGTGAAAGTCAGCCTCAAGCCCTTCAGAGAGCGTCTTGATGGCTTTGGTTTTTGCCAGGCCGGGCGCGCCTTCAACCAAAAGATGGCCGTCCGCGAGTAGCGCAATCATAAGGCGCTCAATAAGATGTTCTTGACCGACAATTCTGCCGCCTAGCCACTGTCTGAGTTGTTCGATATCTTGTTGCAAGGGCTACCTCTATCTATGGTTGTGACTTATTTCTTCGGGGTGTGATTCTAGTATCTTCAGTTACAACACACAAACTCTGTTTTGATGGTTTAAACTATTTTGTAATGGGACCATAAAATTGCGCGGAAACAGTTGAAAAAACAACAATAGTTTTACACAGTAGCGCAGCAATTTGTTACCTTAGATTAAAAGCACACTGTGTGCTTAATTTACAGACTTTAAAAACACGAAAAGGTTGCAAATTCTTCTCATGGATGTAAAAAAAGATGACCGTCGTCAAGATTTAATTGAATCATTGGCTGGGATTGCCAAGAAGAAAATCAATAAGTCTCAACAAGCACATTTCAATAACTTTACGGCGAATGCCATCCATTTTTATCCCGATGCGGACTATTTGAAACGACCGTCCGAGGATATATTTTGGAATATCTGGGGTTTATATCTTTTCGCCGAGCAGCCCTTTATCGATGCTGCGGAAAAGACAGCGAAGGTTAGAGTGTTCAACCCATCGGTACAAACAGATGGCTGGTCCAGTCAATACTCCACTATTTACGTTAATCTGCGCGATATGCCATTTCTGGTTGATTCTTTGCGTATGGCGCTTAATCGTCGTGGATTAAATATCTTCACACTACAAAGCAACCCGGTATGGGTGGTACGCGATGCCGCAACAGCAGTAAAGGAGATTTCTTCAGCTTTTGTGCAGGGCGCAGAAAAAGAAGCTTTAATGACGATTGAAGTCGACTTATTGTCTAATAGAGAGATGGAAGAGTTACAAAGAGAGCTGCTGCTAGTGCTCGATGATGTCTGTGTTGTTGTTGATAGTTACGCTGTCATGCGCCTGCGCGTTGAGCAGTTAATTGAAGAGTTAAAACAAAATGCGCCCAAGGTAGAACAACTTGAGGAATCCTTGGCTTTTTTACAATGGATTCATGACGGTTACTTTGTGTTTACCGGTTGCGCTGAATTTGAGTTAAAAGTCGATAGCGATAAAGCATATCTGCAGGAAGTAGCAAATAGCGCTTGCGGTGTGCTGCAAAAGTATCGCGGTGACCTGCGTCAGGAATCGGTCGATCAACTCAGTGACGGTGTCAAGGCTCTGTATGACGATGAGCAGATATTGATCGCGACAAAATCATCTAAACGCTCTCGAGTACATCGCGATGTCTACTCTGATTATGTGGTGGTTAAGCGCTTTGATAGTGATGGTAAGCCGATCGGTGAGATCAGATTTTTAGGCCTCTATACGACCCAGTTTTATTCCTATAGCCCTAGACGTATTCCAGTGCTCCGTGAGAAGGTCAATTGGGTGATGGAAAATTCCGGATTGAATGCAAATAGTCATGACGGCAAGGCATTACAGGCAATTCTGGACTCGCACCCTCGAGATGAACTTTTATTGGTGAGCCGAGAGGTTCTGGCTGAGACCGCGATTGGTATCTGGCAGATCTATGAGCGTCGAGTGGTCAAGGTGTTTATCCATGCAGATCCTTTTGATAAGTTTGTTAGCTGTTTAATTTACCTTCCAAGAGAGTCGTTCACCACGGATTTGAGAGAAAAGTTACAAGAAAAAATCGCCCTTGAACTCGACGCGGTGGAAAGCGAATTTACCACTCAATTTATACCAGATTCTGTCTTAGTCAGACTTTACTTTGTGTTTAAAATTCAGAATAAAAATTATCTAACAGTCGATGCTGATTCACTGCAAGTCTTAGTTGAAAAAACTACCCGTGACTGGAGTGATGAATTTACAGAGCTCGCTCTGATAGACTTTGGAAAAGCCGACGGTGCTGGACTGGGCCGCCGTTTTCAACATGCTTTTTCGGGTGCGTACCGGGAGATATATGAGCCTGCCCAGGCCCTTCAGCACATTACTCAATTTGATGCTTTGGATAATGCCGATGAATTGGCGATTGATTTTCAAAGCGACAAAACTAATGACAGTCAAAACCTGAATCTAATACTGTTTCATCGGGACTCGCCTCTGGAGCTATCAGATATGATTCCGATGCTTGAGAACCTTGGCTTTAGAGTGGTTATGGAGCACCCCTATAAGATACAAGCGGATGATGAGCATGCCGTGTGGATGCAGGATTTTTCACTCGCTTTTTCCTTGGATGTGAGCGTCGATGTACCAGCTGTGCAACAAAGTTTTAAAGATGCATTACTTCAGGTTTGGCGGGGCGATGCGGAAAATGACAGCTTTAACCGCTTGGTCATTGGTGCAAGGCTAGACTGGCGCTCTGTGGCAATGTTGCGGCTCTACGCGCGTTACCTCAAGCAACTCAGTGTTCCCTACAGTCAAGATTTTATTGCCGATACATTGTCCAAGTATTTAGACATTACTCGCAATCTGGTCGCTTTATTTAAAAGCTACTTTGATCCGCGTTATGCCTCAGAAGGGCACTCCGAAAGAGCCAAGGGGCTGGTGTCAAAGATACTTAGCGGTTTAGACCGAATCAGTAACATCAATGAAGATAATGTTGTTCGAGGCTATCTTGAATTAGTTGAGGCGACTCAGCGAACCAATTTTTTTCAAACGGTTGAGGACGGTACATTTAAGTCTTACATCTCCGTTAAGTTAGCCTCTCAGCAGATTAGTTTGGCGCCCAAGCCACGACCAGCGTATGAGATTTTTGTCTACTCTCCGCGGGTTGAGGGCGTTCATTTGCGTGGAGGAAAAGTTGCCAGAGGCGGGTTGCGCTGGTCCGATCGTGTTGAAGACTATAGAACAGAAGTGTTGGGCCTAGTAAAAGCTCAGCAGGTTAAGAATGCGGTTATTGTGCCCACCGGTGCAAAAGGTGGCTTTGTGGCCAAGCAGGCGAATCCTGCCGCGGGCCGTGAGGCTTTTGTTCAAGAAGGCATTGCCAGCTATATGCTCTACGTACAGGCGCTCTTAGATATTAGTGATAATATCGTAGATGACAAAGTGTTACCGCCGCAGGAGGTTGTACGCCGTGATGGTGACGACCCTTACCTGGTAGTTGCCGCAGATAAAGGCACGGCAACATTTTCTGATATCGCCAATGAGATTTCTGAAGCCAATAACTTCTGGCTAGGTGATGCTTTTGCTTCAGGTGGCGGTAATGGCTATGACCATAAGGGTATGGGGATTACTGCGCGCGGTGCTTGGGTTGCTGTGCAGCGGCATTTTCATGAGATTGGGTTAGATATTCAAACCCAGGATTTCAGTGTGGTCGGTATTGGTGACATGGGTGGTGATGTGTTTGGTAACGGCATGCTCCTGTCCCAACATATTCAATTGGTAGCAGCCTTTAACCATCTACATATATTCGTCGACCCGACACCTAATGCCAAAGCAACTTTTGTAGAGCGGCAACGGCTATTCGATACCCCAAGAACCACTTGGGACGATTTCGATAAAACATTGCTGTCACCAGGGAGTGCGGTTTACTCACGAAGCGCAAAATCACTGACATTGACGCCAGAGATCAAGGCGCGCTTTGGTATCGATAATGACAAGATAACGCCTACTGAGTTAATTTGTTATCTTCTTAAAGCGCAGGTGGACTTGATTTGGAACGGTGGTATTGGCACCTACGTAAAAGCATCCTCAGAAAATAATGCAGATGTCGGAGATCGGGCTAACGATGGGTTGAGAGTCGATGGTCGTGAACTGCAATGTCGTGTGTTGGGTGAGGGAGGTAACCTCGGTATGACTCAGCTTGGGCGGGTAGAGTTCTGTTTGCGCGGTGGTTTGTGTAACACAGACTTTATTGACAATGCCGCCGGAGTAGATTGCTCTGACCATGAGGTAAACATAAAAATACTTCTTAACAAACAGGTAGCAGCAGGTGCGCTGAGTATTGAAGAAAGAAATATTTTACTGGCCAGTATGACTGACGAAGTTGCCTCTCTAGTGCTAGACAATAATGTGCGGCAGACCAAGGCTATTAGTCTAGCCATGGCACGAAGCCAGCAGCAGCATTCAGAGTACCAGCGTTATCTAAGTTGGCTTGAAGATGATGATCAGATCGATCGGGATCTTGAATTTTTACCCAGCGATGACCAATTTACTGACAGAATTAATCGCCAACAACCGAGCTGGACAAGGCCCGAATTATCAGTGCTCATTTGCTATTCCAAAGTTGCACTCAAAGCAGCGCTGGCAGAATCAGATTTATTAAGTGACCCCTGGCTTGCTCGATCCGTGACCAATTACTTCCCAGCAGCCTTGGTGTCTCGCTTTGGTGATGCCGTAGTAGCTCATTCTTTGGGCAATGAAATTGCCGTTAATCAAATTATTAATGACATGGTCAATCGGGTTGGTTTTAGCTTTTTCTTCAGGCAGATGGAATCAACCGGTGCATCGGTAGAAGATGTCGTAAAAGCTTACACCACGGTTACTGAAGTGCTTGGCATTAGAGAGCTCTGGCAACAAATCGAAGATCATCAGCCGCCCTTGCCTGCGGCCTTAGAGCTTGATTTACTGCATGTTTTAGTGAGGTTGGCTCGCCGCGCTACTCGCTGGTTTTTACGCAATCATCGGTTAAATATCAGCTGTGAGTTGCTTATTGCTAAATATTTACAACCCACAGAAGTGTTGCTAGCAGAGCTCCCCGTGCTACAAAAAGATCAGTGGAGAGCTCTATGGGCTGGCGAGCGTGACGAACTGACAGCCCTAGGTGTTGAGCTCAAGTTAGCAGAGAGTCTTGCTGCTACCGATAGTATGTTTATGAGTATGGGAGTCGTGCAGACGGCTCTAGTGGCAAAAATGCCCGTGCAAAAGGTTGCGGAAGTCTACTTTAGTCTCGGTGAGTTCCTTTCTCTAGATTGGTTTATGGCGCAAATTGTCGACCTACATCCGGACAGTCGATGGCAAGATTTGGCTCGTGAAACCTACGTCGATGATCTGGAAAGTCAGCGCCGCAGACTCACCGCATGCTTGTGTAAATTAAGTATGACCGATTCCTCAGCAATGGAAACCTGGCAAGATCGACAGCATGAGCTTATTCATCGCTGGAAACTCATGATAAAAGATTTACGTAAGGTCCCTCAGTCTGACTTTGCAATGATTTCAGTGGCGCTGCGAGAATTGCTCAATTTGGTGCAGGCATCCGTCGATAGTTAGGTGTGGGAATTAAAAATAGGCGGCGATAAGGTCTTCATCGCCGCCACTGCCTTTTCGGATTAAGCGTTAAAATTTAATGGTTAAGTACTAAATTACCGGCTTTCTGCTGACAAGCAATGGTATTGTATCCTGACCATCCATCTTTTCTACCCTCACGCCAACCCCTTAACCACTGGTAAGCTATTGTTGTGTTTTCTTGATGAGGACATACGGATAGCGAACGACCCTGAATTGCAGCTTGGTAACCCTTCACATATGAACGATGCTCAGGGTCTCTCTTGTGTTTCTTCATAGACATCTCCAGCTCTATTTAGATCAAAGGAAATATAGGTTTCATCTCATGCTACGCTAGTACACGGCTAAACCGCTTGGTTGCAGATGGAGGCTTATTTTTAAACAAAATAGTTTAAACACCTATATCATGTGCGCTCTCTTAAATACGCAAAACTTTAGACTTACAGTTGTTGTTTTAGTTCAGATATATTTTTGTATATTCTGATCCAAGACCGTCGGTCAATTAAATCAAAAGGTAAATTAAGTGTCTCAAGTACCCCCGCAAACCGATTGGTTAGCGACTTGCCCAAAAGGGCTAGAGTTGCTGTTGGCTGAAGAATTACAGGCTATTGGTGCTG
This sequence comes from gamma proteobacterium HTCC2207, assembly GCA_905182275.1. Lineage (GTDB taxonomy): Bacteria > Pseudomonadota > Gammaproteobacteria > Pseudomonadales > Porticoccaceae > HTCC2207. Next base: position 8,017 of record CAJJAU010000067.1, on the reverse strand, counting down.
AAGGTATAAAGGAAACGGTCGCCGCCGTTCACTTTAAAGGGCCTATGGAGGTCGCCTACAGAGCTTGCCTGTGGTCACGATTGGCCAACCGGGTACTGAAGCCCTTACATAGCTTTATGCTCAACGAGTCAGAAGACTTATATGATCAGTGTAATGAGATACCCTGGGAGACACACTTTTCTGCGGCGCAAAGTATTGCTATCGACTTTATTGGTACCTCACGCTTAATCGATAACACCATGTATGGTTCGCAGCGAGTAAAGGATGCGGTAGTTGATCGTATTCGCCGCATCGAGGGCGAGAGACCAAACGTAGACACTAAAAACCCAGATATTCGCATACAGGTTCGGCAGCACAAAGGCCGAGTGTCTGTTTCGTTGGATATCTCTGGGGAAAGTTTGCATCGACGCGGTTACCGAACAGGTCAAGGCAGCGCGCCGATTAAAGAAAACTTGGCAGTAGCGCTGCTGCTCAGAGCGGGCTGGCCCGCCATGATCAAAGAGGGTGGAGCATTGCTTGATCCGATGTGTGGTAGTGGAACCTTAATTATTGAAGGGGCGATGATGGCGGCAGATATTGCGCCAGGAATGCTTCGCGAGCGTTATGGTTTTGACCAGTGGCTGCAACATGACCCTGAGTTGTGGCAAACCCTGGTTGATGAGGCTCATCAGCGTAAGACTACAGGTCTTGAAAATCTTGAGCTAGATATTCGTGGTTATGATGCGAATCCGAGGGTGCTTGAGTACACCACCAAGAATATTGAAAATGCTGGTTTAGATGACCATATTCGGTTAGCACACAAGCCCATCGATCAATTTGGGAAACCTACCGCTGAGCGTGGACTCTTACTGACTAACCCTCCGTATGGCGAGCGCTTGGGTGAGGTAGAGGAACTGATCCCGTTGTACCAAAAGTTGGGCACAGTTTTGCAAAAGAATTTTACTGGGTGGCGAGCCGCTATTTTCACCGGCAATCTCGAATTAGGTCGTGAAACCGACCTTTCACCCACTAAGCAGTACAGTCTTTTTAATGGAACTATCCCTTGTAAGTTGTTGGTTTTTGAGGACATGTCATCCAAGTCGGCGAGCATTGCTGCGCGATTAAGTACACCAGCACCAGCCCAGAAGTTAACTGAGGGTGCCACAATGGTGCTCAATCGGTTGAAGAAGAATCAACGTAAGCTGGAGAGCTGGCGGAAAAAATCAGATATCAGTTGCTATCGCCTTTACGATGCCGATATCCCTGAGTATGCCGTGGCTGTCGATATCTATGACCAGTCGATTTATGTGCAGGAATATGCGCCGCCTAACACTATTTCTGAGAAAGTTGCTCGCGAACGCTTTGCTGAGATTAAATTGGCAGTTAAAGAGTATTCAGCTAATTTTAGAGGCAAAATTTACTACAAAGAACGCCGCCGACAAAAAGGCGATAGCCAATACGAAAGGCTCAATGAGGGCCCTAGCGACACGCTCCAGGTCAGTGAGGGTAGTGCACAGTTTGAGGTTAATCTGTCTGATTATTTAGATACCGGCCTGTTTTTAGACCATCGGCCAGTGCGTTCACTGATTGGTGAGCTAGCCGCCGGCAAGCGATTCTTAAATCTGTTTTGTTATACCGCGGCAGCATCTGTGCAGGCGGCACTGGCGGGCGCGAGCAGTTCCTTAAGTATAGATATGTCCAACACTTACCTAGACTGGGCGCAACGCAACTTTGATCTCAATAGTTTGCGCGCGGGTAAGCACAAATTACTGCGGGCTGACTGTTTGAAATGGTTGGAGGTTGAGGGTGAGCAGTACGATGTTATCTTTTTAGATCCCCCGACATTTTCTAACTCTAAGAAGATGGACACAGTACTTGATATTCAGCGCGATCATGGCGACTTAATCCGTGCTTGTATGGGCAAGCTAGCATCCGGCGGCACCTTGGTTTTCTCTAATAACTTCCGTAAATTCAAGATGGACGAGTTAACCTTGCGTCAGTTTGATTGTGAAAATATTACCCCTAAAACCTTGGATGTCGATTTTGAACGAAACCCTAGAATTCATAATGTATGGTTAATTACCCGGCGAGAAACCTTTGGCTAGTGATCTTTTGAACAAAACATTAACGCTTTATACGGGCCCTAACTGCCACCTCTGTGAGGAGGCTAAAGCCATTCTTTATCCGCTATTATCGGAAGCCGGCTGGGAATTAGTGGAGGTAAATATTCAAGGCAGCGAAGATCTTAAGCAACGCTATGGCATTCGTATTCCCGTGGTAGCTGGGCCGGATGGTTGGGAAAAGGGCTGGCCTTTTTCTCATGGTCAAATTAGCAGACTGGTAGAGTCGTAAAAGATGCAGTTTGGCGGGGCATTGTGGCCTCACTAGTAAATGAATAAAAAAGTATGTAGCTGTCAACCAATTCCACTAGCCTTCGTTTTTGCAACTTAACTTCTTATTAAAAAAATAAAAACTATGTCTAAAATCCGATTCATACTACTTTTTTGCACAGTTATGGTGGTCGCAGCCTGCGGTGGTGGTAACGGTGGATCTTCACCCTCTCAGAACACGCCTTCCTCTGGCAGTAACGTGACCAATACTACGACAGGTCAGGAAGGTTCAGTTGATCAGCCAAATATCTTATTGATTATCTCTGATGATCAGGGACTTGATTCGTCAGCACAGTACAGTCTCAGCGACAATCCACCAGTGACGCCGACTATTGACCAGCTGGCGCTTGGAGGAATAGTTTTTGATAACGTATGGGCGACACCGGCTTGCACCACAACACGCAGTACGGTGATTACCGGTCAGTACGGGGTGCATTCAGGTATTCTCGATATCGGTGACGAGTTGCCCACGGACGCCATGACGTTGCAGCGCTTTCTTGCTAGTGATGAAAAAACCAGTAACTATCAATCGGCAGTAATTGGGAAATGGCATCTCGGTGGCACTGCTACGAATACCAATCACCCAGCTGCGGTGGGCATAGATTACTATGCTGGCAATCTGCGCGGCTCGATTGCCGATTATAGGGACTGGGATCTAACGATTAATGGCGTGACCAATAGGTCTACTGAGTATCATACCAGCGCGATAACAGATCTGGCGATAGATTGGATAGACAGTCAAGCGCGGCCATGGTTTCTATGGCTTGCCTATGTCGCTCCGCATACCCCGTTTCATATGCCGCCCGAGGGCCTGCATACGCAGTCTCTGTCCGGCACGGATGCCGACATTTCGGCCAATCCTAGAGATTACTATTTGGCAGCCATTGAGGCTATGGATACGGAGATCGGCCGGCTACTCAGTGGTATGAGCGAGGCTGAGCGCGACAATACTCTTGTGATTTATATGGGTGACAATGGTACGCCTAGTCGTGCGGCAGATCGGTCCGTTTATGCCGATGGCACTAAGGGAAGTTTTACCGAGGGTGGTTTGCGAGTGCCGATGGTTGTCTCAGGTAAGGGGGTGAACAGGCAGAGTGCTCGCGAGGATGCATTGATCAACAGTAGCGATCTGTTTGCCACCATCGTCGAGCTGGCGGGTAGTGCTGTGACAGAGATCGAAGACAGTCTCAGTTTTGCTGCGTTATTGGGTATTAATGGTACCAATACGCGCGAGTATATATACAGCGATTTTGAGGGAGATTCCGTTTCCGGTTGGGCGGTGCGCGACGCCCGTTACAAGCTCATCACTACGGTGGATGGGCAACGGCAGTTGTACGATCTAGATGCCGAGCGATCGGAGTCGGAGGACCTGCTGGCGGGAGGAGGGGACTACGCAGACATTGTTGAGCGACTCGCTGAGGTGGCTGCCTCTATTCGTCAAACCGATGGCGGCGATACCGATACAGACGGTGAGACTCTGTTGATTGATATAACCGGCGAGATTTTTACTCAGCGCAGTGGTAATTGTCAGGATTATATCGACGAGTATCAAGCTACCTCGATGGATATATTCCGCTCAGTTCTGTTCACGGCTAACCTGACTATCTCGAGTAGTGGTGGGAAGTGTGTCTTTCGTTCCAATGGTGTACCCAACCACGACTTTAACGATGGCCAGCTGGGCTTCCCCAACAATTTAACTGAGCAATCCTACTACTACGAAATTAGCGCCAGTCCAGCCTTTGCTGCCGTGCCGACACAGCTGGCCATCGGTAATGACAACGGACTGATGCTTAATGGCGTTAAAATTGATCTGTTGGCAGCAGCTTGTTTTGGCGTTGGCGATGGAAAAACAGGCTGCGGAAATATGAATCAACCCTGGCGCTTCGATCCGATGTTCGCCGCCAATGGGTTTAGGGTGGACAGTCACAATGCTCATGTTCAGCCTAATGGGAGCTATCACTACCACGGTATGCCGAATGCTATGTTCGATGCGGACATGCCGGTTGAATCCCCGGTTATAGGTTTTGCAGCCGATGGCTTTCCAGTTTTCGGTTCTTGGTTTGACGACGACGGCACGATTCGTAAGGCGCAGCCCAGTTATAAACTGCGTGAGGGTCAGCGGGCGGCAGTAGCTGGCTACTCGACACCGACGGGCGTATACGACGGCACTTATCGTGACGATTATGAGTACGTAGCCGACCTAGGCGATTTGGATGAATGTAATGGGATGCAGATAGATGGCGTTTACGGTTACTTTATTACTGAGCATTACCCGTACATTCTGGCCTGCCTAAAAGGACAGCTGGACGCTACTTTCGACTGATAGCCCTTGGAGGAGTTTGGTTCAATCTGGCAACCCCCCCAGTCCTCAATCCGCAGTTGTCAGTGTTTTTTCACCCATGCTGGGCGACGTATTTATCCAGCGCGTTGGCAAAGTCCATCCGATCCCGCTGTGATAGAGGGGGTGGGCCGCCACCAACCTGGACGCCACTATTACGCATTGAGTCCATAAAGTCGCGCATGTTTAGCCGTGCTTTAATATTTGCCGCAGTATAAAGTTCACCTCTAGGATTCAACGCCTTACCACCCTTGTCAATCACCTCTGCCGCTAACGGAATATCGGCAGTAATCACCAAGTCGTGCTTCTGGACTAAGGTAACAATATGATCATCAGCAACATCGAAGCCCTGACTGACCTGAATCGAGCGTACCGTGGGGATTCTGGGTGTTGATAATGGCTGGTTGGCCACTAGGATAACCTCTATCCCCGTGCGTTGGGATATTCGATAGAGAATTTCCTTTACTGTTCCGGGACAGGCATCAGCATCGACATAAATTTTAATCATTGGAAGTGGGCTCTGCTTTAAAAGTCGATACGGTAGCTGAGTTTATTTTAATCTAGTTAAGAAATCTATTTTATCCGCGTTCAAAGTGTAACAATCCCTTGTAACTGGGGCTATACAGAGTAGAATGCCGTTGAATTAAACAACTCATGTGGCCTTTGGTAAGGGTCACCACTGAAAAGGACATTATTATGCCGCTTATTACTCTCCCCGATGGCTCACAGCGCAATTTTGACAATCCCGTGTCCGTTATTGACGTGGCAGCAGATATAGGTCCCGGGCTGGCTAAAGCGACGATTGCTGGTATGGTTGATGGCCGTGAAGTCGATTCATCTCACGTTATAGAGTCAGATTCAAAGCTGTCCATTTTGACCGACCGCAGTGATGAAGGTTTATTTATTATCCGCCACTCCACGGCGCATTTGATGGCTATGGCGGTCAAACAATTATTTCCAGCTGCGCAGGTAACGATTGGACCTGTTATTGAAGATGGCTTTTATTATGATTTTGCGTTTGAGCGTCCGTTCACGCCTGAAGATTTAGAGATCATAGAAGTCCGCATGGCGGAGTTGGTCAAAGAAGACCACGTGATCTCTCGTGAAGAATGGGATCGCGATGAAGCGGCGGTGTTCTTTAAAAGCATTGGTGAGGATTATAAAGCTGAAATTATAACCAGCATACCTGCTGACCAAACGATTAGTCTCTATCGCCAGGGCGAGTTTGTCGACCTTTGTCGCGGGCCCCATGTTCCATCGACCGGCAAATTACCTATATTTAAACTGACCAAAGTCGCAGGTGCCTATTGGCGTGGCGACAACAATAATGAAATGCTGCAGCGTATTTATGGAACCGCTTGGGCCAACAAAAAAGAGCTTAAGGCCTATATTAATCGAATTGCTGAAGCGGAAAAGCGCGATCATCGCAAAATCAACAAGAAACTCGGCTTGTACCATATGCAAGAAGAGGCTCAAGGCTCTATCTTTTGGCATCCTAAAGGTTGGAGTATTTACAATACGATTGAAAAGTTTATGCGCGAGAAGCAGGTCGAGCAGGGCTATCAAGAAATTAAAACACCACAAATTGTGGACTTTAGTTTGTGGGAGAAGTCCGGGCATGCCGATAAGTTTGCTGACGATATGTTTACGCTGTCCACTGATGACCGTAACTTCGCCATAAAGCCGATGAACTGCCCCTGCCATGTGCAGGTGTTTAATCAGGGCTTAAAGAGCTACCGGGATCTTCCGTTGCGACTGGCTGAATTTGGTTCGTGCCACCGCAATGAGCCCTCTGGTTCGCTGCATGGGATTATGCGCGTGCGATCATTTACTCAGGACGATGCGCATATCTTCTGTACTGAGGATCAAATACAACCGGAAGTGGCACAGTTTATTGATTTTTTGCATGAGGTTTATACCGAATTTGGCTTTAACGATATTATCTATCGTTTGTCTACTCGCCCTGAACAGCGAGTTGGATCTGACGAAGATTGGGACCGTGCAGAAAAGGCCTTAGCTGACGCTTTAGATGCCAAGCAGTTGCCTTGGCAGGAGCTTCCAGGTGAGGGCGCTTTTTATGGTCCCAAAATTGAATTTTCCTTAAAAGACTGCATTGGTCGAGTTTGGCAAATGGGCACCGTTCAAGTCGATTTTTCAATGCCAGGACGTCTTGATGCTCAGTATGTTGCCGAAGATGGTAGTCGCCAGGTTCCGGTGATGTTACACCGCGCAATTTTGGGTTCATTTGAGCGTTTTATTGGTATTTTGATTGAAAACTACGAAGGGGCATTTCCGTTTTGGTTAGCGCCCGAACAGGCCGCAGTTATCAATATTACCGATTCTCAAGCCGATTATGCGCAAGAAGTGACCAAAAAGTTGCAAAATAACGGATTTAGAGTGATTTGTGACTTGAGAAACGAGAAGATCGGCTTTAAAATCCGCGGTCATTCCATGCAACGCGTTCCGTACCTTCTCGTTGTGGGTGATAAAGAAAAAGAGTCGCGCACGGTAGCTGTTCGAACTCGCGATGGTGAAGACCTTGGTAGCATGCCTTTAGACCAAGTTGTGTCATTGTTTGCGGAGGCAACAGAGCGTCGTGGACGTGTTTTTGTAGAAACGGAGTAAAGCGTATTAAAAAAGACAGTAAGCGGGCTCGTCTCAATGACGATATAACCTCACCCGAAGTTCGTTTGGTTGCTTCAGATGGAAGCCAGGTTGGCGTAGTTAGCCTGACAGTAGCTCTGGAAACAGCGCAGAAAGAGACCCTAGATTTGGTGGAGATTTCACCGGATGCAGAGCCTCCCGTCTGTAAAATAATGGACTATGGAAAGCACGTCTTTGATATTAAGAAGAAAGTGGCTCTGCAGAAAAAGAAACAGAAGCAGACACAAGTAAAGGAAATGAAATTTCGACCCGGAACTGACCAGGGTGACTATGAGATTAAGTTGCGTAATCTGGTTCGGTTTTTGGAAAATGGTGATAAAGCTAAAGTTACTCTGCGTTTTCGTGGACGTGAAATGGCTCACCAACAGCTTGGTATGGAAATGATGAAACGTGTCGAAGCGGATCTTACCGAGCTGGCCCAGGTGGAGCAGTACCCGAAGATGGAAGGTCGTCAGATGACCATGGTACTAGCACCGCGCAGCAAGAAGACATAATTAACGCGACCCGCGTTCAGCCACATTTTTTGGCAGGCTGTCCGGGCGTATCTTCTTGTCACTTAACCTCACTATTATTGGAGAAACGAAATGCCAAAAGGTAAGACCCATAGTGGAGCTGCAAAACGCTTCAAAAAAACGGCTTCTGGTTA
>CAJJAU010000066.1 GCA_905182275.1 gamma proteobacterium HTCC2207 | reverse complement strand
GGTGTCTATCTCGATGGCGATCACTTGGATACTATTTTACTGCCAAAGCGCTATGTGCCAGAAGGGTGTGAAGTAGGGGACTGGTTGAGCGTCTTTTTATATTTTGACTCCGATGATTTGCTGATTGCCACTACCGAGAAGCCCAAGGTTGAGGTCGGGAATTGCGAAATGTTGACCGTTGTTGACATCAACCATGCTGGTGCATTTATGGACTGGGGGCTGCCCAAAGACTTGTTAGTACCCTATAACGAGCAGCAGAAGCCCATGGAAGTGGGGTACTCTTATGTTGTGCATGTTTATCATGATGAGCAGTCCGATCGCATAGCGGCCTCAACCAAGCTAAGCCATCATCTAGATGAGCACCCTGTGTGGCTAAAACCACAACAAAGCGTCAGTTTACAAATTGCGGGACGAACTGAGCTGGGTTACAAAGCTGTTATCGATAATAAATATTTAGGGCTGCTTTTTCGTGTAGATGCTTATCGCCCGCTTAAGATAGGCGAGAAGCTTCCAGGGTTCGTTAAATCGATTCGTCCAGATGGAAAAGTTGATTTACTAATATCCCAAGCCACACTGCAAGGAGATCATGATCTCTCTCAGCAGATCGTTCAGTATTTAACGCAGCAAGGCGGGTCTTCCTCGTTGACTGACAAGAGCGACCCGCAAGAAATATACAGAACCTTTAAAGTGTCTAAGAAAAAATATAAGCAGGCATTAGGTAATCTGTATAAAAGTAAGACTATTTCGATAACTTCAGGAAAAATTGAGTTAGTTGACCCCTCATAAGGGCCGAGTGGGAAAATTTTATTAAAAATGTTTAGTTTAAAAGTTAGAGCTATTTTCGGCCAAGGCTTATTCACAAATCATTTAAATATAAACGCTGTAGGCCACTACCTATGAGGTCTAGTGAAATTCAGGCTTTAATTAATAACAAAATCTAATCAATCAATTTAATTTATTAATTTGTCTGAGGCGTATTTGTGGGGGACGATCTGGGGGCATTAGCTGAAAACAAGGCTATTTTAATGTTAGACTGACTCATGTGAGATCCCAGTTTGTGGGGTTTCATGTAGTTTTTTTTATTATTTACCGGGGAGAAACATATGTTTCATAAGACAAAAGTAAACCGCGCAGTGGCAACGGTTATTGCTGCAGGTATTGCGGCAACAGGCTCAAGTTTAGTCGCTGCTGCTGGAATTGAAGAGGTTATTGTTACAGCAACCAAGACGTCTGCAAGCACTCAAGACATCCCAGTGGCAGTGTCTGCAATCACTTCAGAAAAATTGGACCAGATGGGCATTTCCAATTTTGAAGACTATCTTATCCAACTACCTGGCGTAACCGCTGGTGGTAGTGGCCCAGGACAAAACACTATTTACATTCGAGGTGTCGCATCAACTACACCTGCTATTTCAATCGCTGGTGTTGCTGGTCTTGCTCCGAACGTTGCATTTTATCTTGATGAGCAGCCTTTGGCGCAGCCTGGCCGTAACCTTGATGTTTACGCAGCTGATTTAAATCGAGTAGAGGTTCTTGCTGGCCCACAGGGTACGCTTTTTGGAGCGAGTTCACAGGCAGGTACGGTTCGTTTAATTACCAATAAGCCTGATCCTTCTGAAGCCTACGGTAAGTTGAAAGTTGGATTCTCCACGATGAACGAAGGTGGCACCAACAACAACTTCGAGGCAATGTATAACTTACCTGTTAGCGATAATATTACTATTCGTGGTGTTGTTTATAGCGATGACAAGGGTGGTTACATCGATAACGTCCATGGCACGCGGACTGTACAAGAAAGTGCTCGCTTCCGTGTTGAAGGATTTATGCGCAGTAACGGAGTTGCTGTTAGTGCAAACCGTACTGGTTTCCAAGCAGCTCCAGGAAACACCCACTATGATCCAGCTGGTGATGCTGATGGCAATGGCTATGTTGATATGCCCGGCGTTACCTTTGAGGCCGCTGACAACACTAATCTAGTCGAAGACGATCACAATACGAGCCAGTACACGGGCGCTCGATTAAGTGCGTTGATTAACCTTTCAGATGACTGGGATTTATTGTTAGCGCATACGACTCAAGAATTAGATGCAGATGGTGTTTTCTTCTCTGACCCTAATTTAGGTGACCTTGAAGTTCAAAGTTACAATGATGATTCCCTTACCGATGAGTTTGATAATACAAGCTGGACATTAACAGGCCGTATTGCCGGATTAGATGTTGTCTACACAGGTGCATACACTGAGCGTACCGCAGATCAAAATATTGGCTACTCAGACTATATGTTTGTTGGTCAGTACTTGCCGTACTACATTTGTGATCAGACGGTTACATATACCTATGGTGGCGCTCCGACAGGAACCTGTTATGCCCCGGATATGAGCGCTCCAAGTCACTCTGAAACAGAAGTGTCTACTCACGAAATCCGTTTCACTACTGACCAAGACAAGAGCACTCGTCTTACAGGTGGTGCATTCTTTAGTGAGACTACTTTGGAAGAGCGAGTCAGCTTTACCTACCCAGGTAGTATTAAGGCCCAGGGTTGGGTTCTTGCCAATGGTCCTGGATTCTCGGGTAATAACTTATCGTATCAAGACGGATTTCTTTCGACGAACGCTCCTTTCGCTCCCGGTGAAATTTTCCGTAACGATATTCAGCGTACTGACGAGCAAATGGGTATATTCGGTGAGTTGAGCTATGATATCAGTGATACTCTATCGGTAACCTTAGGCGCTCGTTACTACGATATCGAAGTTGATTTCGATGGCAGTGCTAATGGTTCGTTCTATAACTTTTACGGCGTAGATTCTGCTGATGCACAGGTGTTTGGCACTAACATTGCTGATCTTTATGATGGTGATGGAATCTATCAAGGGGTCGCTAAAGAGGGGGTTCCTGATAAGGCAACTGACGACGGTACAATTTTCAAAGCCACTGTGGCCTATACACCCACTGAAGATATGATGCTATACGCCACAATCTCTGAAGGTTATCGAGCAGGTTTCTTGAACCGTCCAGGTGGTTATACAAGCAGAGACGGACTTTATACAGTACCTTACGAGTTCGGTTCAGATGACATGACTAACTATGAGTTTGGTTGGAAGACTGACTTGATGGACGGTCAGATGCGCTTCAATGGTAGTGTGTTCTTGGCACAGATCGGTGGTTTGCAAACCACTATCTTTGATCCAAGCATCGCTAACTTGTTCTTCTCTGATAACGCAGCAGATGCTGAAGTTAAGGGCATAGAGGTTGACTTGATTTGGGCGCCTGAGAGTGTTGAAGGGCTAACCGTTAGTGCTGGACTCTCTGTGCTTGATACTGAAATCACTAAAACGTTAACAACTTCGAAAGATGTTGTTGCTGGTGATTCTCTAGCATTTGCTCCAGAGTTACAGGGTAATGTGCAGGCGCGTTATGAGTGGCAGACAGACTCAGGAATGACTGCTCACATCATGCCTCACTTGGCGCATTCAGCAGAGTCTTACAGTGACATTATCCGTATCAACCGCGATCGTATTCACGGATGGACGATGATGGGTATAACCGCAGGTGTTACAACTGACACTTGGGGTGCTGAAATGTACATTGATAACCTGACTGATGAGCGTGCTGAATTGGCGCGTAACTACATCAATGATAGAGAGCGTGTTTCATATGCTAGACCTCGTACTATGGGTGTGCGTATGACCTACAATTTCTAAACATTATGAAGTAGTTGTAAAGCTAGACAATAATGCCCCTCTTGAGGGGCATTATTTTTATAGGGCGAGTTAAATTGTGAGGTAATTGATGTCAGAAACATCTCTAGTTGAAGCAGGTCTGCATGATGCCAAGCAACTTATGCAAGCGGGCAAGTTTGTTGAGGCCGAAAACCACTTGCTAACACTGCTTGTGAATGCTCCAAAACAAGGTGATGCGCTTTATATGATGGCAGTATGCCTGCGCTATCAAAAAAAATATCCAGAGGCGTTGGAAATACTCAGAAAACTGCGGCTACTGGTTCCTGACCATAGCCGAGCCTATCAAGAAATAGGCCATGTTTATCGCGCAATGAATCAGGTCGATGCAGCGCTAAACGCTTATAGCCAAGCAACACTTATTAATCCCGCCTTGGAAGCAAGCTTTCGCTCTCAAATAGATATTTTACGTATCATTGGCCGTTCTGATTTGGCGGCTCGATTAGCAGACTTAGAACGACAATTGAAGGAATTACAGGCAATGCCGCCGCCCCTGGTTGCGGTAACCGACCTCATCTCTCAAGGAAAACTGGTTAAAGCAGAAAAGCTATGTAAAGCATTTATGCAGAAAAATCCTAGGCACATTGAAGGTATGCGCCTATTGGCCGATATTGGTGTGCGACTGGGTGTTCTAGAGGACGCAGAGTTTCTTTTAGAGAGTGCGGTAGAGTTCTCTCCTCAAAGTACAAAAGCGCGGATGGATTACATCCAAGTGTTACGAAAACAGCAAAAATATAATGAGGCGTTGTCTCATGCTAAAATTTTAATTCAGCAGGATCCTAAAAACCCTCAATTTCAGTCGGTTTTCGCCGTCGAATCGATGCAGTCTGGCGATTATGACACCGCACTTGCGACTTTTGATTCTATTTTAGAAATATTGCCCGAAGAGCCCGTTACCTTAACATCGCGGGGCAATGCACTAAAAACACAAGGCAATAAAGAGCAGGCTATTGATTCTTACAGACGTGCGATTAAAAAATATCCGGCACACGGTGAGGCTTATTATTCGTTGGCTAATTTAAAGTTATTTAGCTTTACTGATAAAGAAATCGAAGCGATGGAGTCTCAAGAACACAATCCTGGGATATCCTATATGGCTCGGATTTACCTAGATTTTGCTTTGGGTAAAGCCTACGAAGATAGGGGTGATTACAACAAAGCTTTTTCTTATTATGAAAGTGGAAACTCCTTTAAAAGGTCGCAGAGTCGCTATAAATCTGAAGATATAACCGCTGAATTTCATGCTCAGATGGACGTGTTTAGTGAAAGTTTTGTTGAGGCTAATCGCGGTTCAGGAACAAAGGCCGCAGATCCAATTTTCATTGTTGGGCTTCCTCGATCGGGATCAACGCTGCTAGAACAAATATTAGCATCACATAGTCAGGTAGACGGTACTATGGAGCTACCCAATATTCTGTCACTGGCTCAAAAGCTTCGCCGTGGTGAGGTGTTGAGTGGGACGAGCCACTATCCATCAGTCCTTAAAACTATGGACTCAGATACTCTTGAGGGATTTGGTGAGACTTATATTAATGACACTCGAGTCCATAGGGGAAAGGCTCCATTTTTCATCGATAAAATGCCAAATAACTTTAGGCATATAGGTTTAATTAGCCTAATACTGCCTAATGCTAAAATTATTGATGCCCGACGGCATCCCATGGGCTGCTGCTTTAGTGCCTTTAAGCAATTATTTCATGAGGGGCAAGAATTTAGTTACGGTCTGGATGAGGTTGGCACTTATTACAAAGACTACGTTGAGTTAATGGATCATTGGGATAAGGTACTTCCCGGTAAAGTCTTGCGCGTCCAGTATGAAGATGTGGTTGCAGATCTAGATACACAGGTGCGACGGATTCTTGATTATTGTGGTCTAGACTTTGAAGACAGCTGTATTAGTTTTCATGAGACTGAGCGCTCTGTGCGTACACCCAGTTCAGAGCAAGTCCGGCAACCCATTTACCAAAGTGGCGTTGATCAATGGAAAAATTTTGAAGCGAATCTTGAACCCCTAAAAAAAGCGCTGGGTCCTGTATTGAAACGTTACCCGATTCAATAATGATCCATTCAGCCCAGCAGGAGTGACACCATGACCGACTTAGTAATGACCGAAATGGAAATACAGCAATTAGTTAGTGATTGCCTAATGGCTAATGGTTGTAATAGTGAAAATGCCGCCGCTTTGGGCCGCACGATTAGCGCCGCTGAACGCGATGGTAGTGCGTCGCATGGTTTGTTCCGTATGCCCGGCTATATTGCGTCATTACGCAGTGGAAAAGTTGATGGCTGTGCTGAGCCGACAGTAGAAAGAATTTCCCCCTCTGTAGTCAGAGTAGACGGCAAGCGGGGTTATGCGCCTCTTGCTTTAGAAAAAGGCCGTGAGGCACTCATTGACACGGCGCGCGAGAATGGTATTGCTGCTATGGCATTGGTTAATGTCCATCACTTTGCCTCTCTCTGGGTTGAAGTAGAGCCCATTGCAGAGGCGGGTTTGGTAGCAATGGCTTTTACTACCTATAAGCCTGCGGTGGTGCCTGCGGGCGCTAAGAAGCCTTTGTTTGGTACTAACCCTATGTGTTTTGGCTGGCCCAGGGGCGATCAACCGCCATTGGTATTTGACCAGGCTTCAGCGTCGATGGCACGCGGTGAAGTAATGATTGCGGCACGTGATGGCCACCCGGTGCCTATGGGTACAGGCGTCGATGCTGAAGGCGCGCTAACCACGGATGCGCAAAAGATTATTGATGGTGGCGCGTTACTGCCTTTTGGCGGACATAAGGGTTCTACCATTGCGATGATGATTGAGTTGCTGGTGGCAGGTCTTACTGGAATGGATTTCAGCTATGAAGCTCAGGTCAACGATAACAATGATGGCGGCCCACCAAATGGTGGTGAGTTTATGTTAGCTATTGATCCCAATAAGTTTGGTGATACTGATAATTGGTTGCAGCACTCAGAAGAATTTATTGCGCGTTTAGCTTCAATGGAAGGTGCGCATATTCCGGGTAACCGACGTTACGCCAACCGAGCTAGGCATTTGGTTGATGGGATTTCTATTAAAGAATCTGTTTATGACAGCTGTATTGAATTTACCAAGGGCGTTAAATAGCTCTTTTTAGTGGCTTAATTTACTCTGGGCCAAGGTCATGGGGCGGTGACAGTCCGAGCGCTTCTATTTGGGTGGGCATTTCATTAATAATAGTCTCAATCATAGCTTCAGCGGCTGGGGAAAGAGTCCAGTCATTACGGGTAATAAGATGAATATTGCGGGTCTCCGACGGTTCCAGAGTCCTTGACCGAAGCTCTCCGTCGGTCTTAGGGATCGCGAGGGAGGGCAGAACGCTGATACCTAAGTTAGATCTGAGCATGGCTAACAAAGTAGTAATATTGGGAAAGTCGAACTTTGATTGCCCTAATACCTGACGAGCTAGCATAGTCTTGGTGATCCCCGAGTCCAAAAACGTTTCTCCATGCAGATCGTCCCAGGGTACAGGTGCATCGCTTTCAGATAAATAATGATCCCGATGGAACACGAGTTCTAGCTTGTCGGCAAATAATGGCGTGTATTTCAGAAGACTACTGGGTTGCCATATACTGCCAATACCAAAATCCACCTCGTTGCGCTCAACCTTTTGTTGAACAGCTCTTGCGGTATCATCATTGAGTAATAAGTTGATTCCCGGGAAGTTTGTAGAAAACGTTTTTATGATTGGTGGTAGCAGTTGATTTGCCACAGAGGGCACTATTGCAATGCTAATATTGCCAACTCTTCGTTCAGCCGTGGCCTTCAGATCAGAAATGGCGGCATCAAAATCACGAACTAGACGTTCAGCAACGGGCATGAAGTTTTCTCCTTCAGCAGTCGGCATGACACGGCGTGTGGTTCTCTCCAAGAGTTTTAGTCCAACAAATTCCTCAAGTTGCTTAATAGCTAAAGTGATTGCCGGTTGAGTGCGAGACAGTTCGTCTGCAGCCTTGTTGAAGCTGCCATATCGGGCAACAATAACGAAGGTGCGCAAATGCCGCAGTGTGATGTTTAAATATTTCATAGAATGTGTCCGTGTCGCTCTTACACTAAAAGCTATTCCCGTGACTATGCCATAAATTAATAAACTAATCTTATAAATATATATAAATTTATAAATAGATTTATTATTGAATGGGTTTATCATGGCAACAACGACAGTATTATAAACGCTAGATGGGCGCTTAGACTCGAGGAAAAGAAATGAGCAGTGAAGTGTATAAAAACTATATTAATGGCGAATGGGTTGATGGCTACGACGTTATCAATAATATTAACCCTTCAGATACCAGTGACGTTGTCGGCCATTATGCCAAGGCAAATTCAGGTCACTGCTTAGAGGCGATTGCAGCGGCCAACACGGCCTTTGATAGTTGGTCACAAAGTGGTCTTGAGCAACGGAAAAATATTCTTGATTTTATCGGCGCAGAATTAATTGCTCGCAAAGAGGAAATCGGTGCAGTATTGGCGCGTGAAGAAGGTAAAACACTGGCGGAGGGCGTGGGTGAAGTAGGCCGTTCAGGTCAGTTTTTCCAATATTATGGTGCCGAAGCGCTGCGTTTAATGGGCGAAAATACCGCATCGGTTCGCCCTGGAGTGGATGTAGAAGTACACCGTGAACCCCTGGGCGTGGTGGGTATTGTTACGCCTTGGAATTTTCCCATGGCGGTTGCAGCATGGAAAGTGGCGCCTGCGCTATGTTATGGCAACGCGGTGGTGTTAAAACCGGCGGAGCTGGTGCCTGGCAGCGCTTGGCTACTGGCTGAAATCATCAGTCGTAGTGGTCTTCCTGCCGGTGTGTTTAATCTAGTGATGGGGTCTGGCCGTGAAGTGGGCGAGACACTGTGCACTTCGGCAGACATTCAGGCAGTGACCTTTACAGGATCTGTCGATGTGGGCCGGCATATAGCGCGTAATGCCATTGAGAATATGGCCCGTGTACAACTGGAAATGGGTAGTAAGAATGCATTGGTGGTATTAAACGATGCCGACCTAGAGACGGCTGTTCAGTGTGCTGTTGCCGGTGCTTACTTTGGTACCGGGCAAAAATGTACTGCCTCGTCTCGAATTATTGTTGAGTCAGGAATCCATGACGAGTTTGTCGCTGCAATGACCGATGCTATGAATAATCTGGTGGTTGGTAATTCAATGACGCCGGGTGTGCACATAGGTGCGGTAGTTGATGAGCGACAGCTCAATCAAAACTTAAAGTATATGGAGATTGCTAAACAAGAGGGCGCCCAATTAGTTCAGGGCGGTGAGCGCTTAACTCTAGACACTGAAGGCTACTTTATGTCGCCGGCACTGTTTATAAACACCACTAATCAAATGCAAATTAACCGTGAAGAAGTCTTTGGCCCCATAGCTTGTGTTATTAAAGTTGAGAGTTATGAGGCGGCGTTAGAGGCATCGAACGACTCTGACTTTGGATTGACCTCAGGGATTATTACTACGTCTTTAAAGTATGCGGGTCATTTTAAACGCCACTCCAAGTCTGGTTGTGTAATGGTTAATTTACCCACGGCAGGGACCGACTACCATGTGCCGTTTGGTGGCCGCAAGGCATCAAGCTATGGCCCAAGGGAACAGGGACAGTATGCTCGAGATTTTTACACCATTATAAAGACCAACTACAGCAAACCTTATTAAATAATACCGAAGGGAATGTGAAGGGAGTTTTGAATGCGTAACGATATGCTCATGATTGACGGGCTTCAGTATGTGAACTGGAACCGTCAACTTTTCGAAGAGGCCCAACAAAGTGGTGTTCACACCATTCATGTAACGATTGCCTATTGGGAAAATATCCGTGAGACCCTAGAGAACATTGGGACATGGAACAGACACTTTATCAATCATGCCGATCTCATTATGCCAGTGCGCCAAGCTGCTGATATTCTAGAAGCTAAGCGGGTGGGTAAGGTTGGCATTATATTTGGCTTTCAAAACTGCTCGCCGATCGAAGATGATGTCAAGATGGTTGAAATTTTACATCAGTTAGGCGTGCGAATTATGCAGCTGACCTACAACAATCAGAGTTTTCTGGCGACTGGATGCTACGAAGAGCAAGACGGCGGTATCACTCGATTTGGTCGGCAGGTAATAAAAGAGATGAATCGTGTTGGTATGGTCATTGATATGTCCCATAGCGCCGAAAAA
Source organism: gamma proteobacterium HTCC2207 (assembly GCA_905182275.1). Taxonomy (GTDB): domain Bacteria; phylum Pseudomonadota; class Gammaproteobacteria; order Pseudomonadales; family Porticoccaceae; genus HTCC2207. Next base: position 19,631 of record CAJJAU010000066.1, on the reverse strand, counting down.
TCGACCTTAGAGGCGATTGAAATATCGGAGCGACCGATTGCAATTACTCATGCCAATCCGACGTTTTTCCACAAGGCCTTGCGCAACAAATCTGAAACAGTCATTCGCGCTATCGGTGAATCTGAGGGTATGCTAGGGTTCAGTATGTACCCATTCCATTTAAAAAATGGCTCTGACTGCACCTTGGAAGAATTCTGCCAGATGATTGGCGAAACCGCGGATATGATCGGTATTGATCGTATTGGTATTGGCTCTGATCTCTGTTTGAATTGGGATTATAAAGTACTTGAGTGGATGCGCAGCGGTCGCTGGACGACTAGTGTTGATCATGGCGAAGGCTCCGCAGAAAAACCGTCATGGCCACCACAACCTTCATGGTTTTCCGGCTCAAAGGATTTACATACCATTGCTAAAGGGCTAGCTAATCAGGGTTTTAGCGATGATGATATCGCAAAGGTGATGGGTGAAAACTGGTTGTCGTTTTTTGATAAATCATTCTCACCTAGACTGATAGAATGAGCAAAAATTAGCGTATAAAAAACGGTCTGGCTCGGCTTTAAATGTAGTTTGAGTTGGGGTTGTGAAGACGAGTTGTACCACTATTGCTTTTGCCAGCAGTAGTCTATAGAAGTGGCGAGAAAAATATGCATATACCATCCTCACTGGATCAAGCCGACAGCGGTGTAAACCGACTGCCTATGCGTCCGGCTGGCCAGGTTATGCAGCTGGAACGTCTTGGCAGTTTTCATCAATCACGGCTAAGCTTTATGCGTACTTTGGTCCGTCGTATGGTGGTGGAGAACTGGCAAATCAATAGTCCAGTGTTTGATCTTGATGAGCACGGATATGGCACTGTGGTTTATCAGATAGAGGCCAAGTACGGTACGTTCAGTTATGTGGTGTTTTCCCATTATTTGGATCCTGAGCGTCGCAATGATCGGGTTATTGCTGATCAGTGGGATCTAACCATGGCTCTTTGCGAAGGCACGGTGGATACAAAACAACTCGAATTTTTGCGTAATAATGTCCCTAAGCAGGAGGCTGGTCGAGTAGATTCAAGAGTGTTGGTTTTATCTCGTGCCAACCGCAGTGCTCGACTCTTTGACTATGTGGTTAATGAGTTGGCCGATGGGTGTCAGCCGGATGTTGATGCCATTGCTGATGTCGGCTATCTCTATCGTACCACTGCAGCTTACGGTAGTGGTAAGTTGGGTATGGCGGATTGGGAAAAAGTCTGGACCAAGCATCGAGATTTTGCCCGACCCTTTGCGGCGGAGATGTTTACCTGTTTTATGCTTCGTCACTTCAGTATGCAGCAGGCCGACTATCTAGCCTCTCAGCGTTCGCCAACCAAGGCTGTGGCATTGCATGAAGATATTAAACGCTATATAGGTATTGGTAATTCTACGGGTTTGGGTATGGCGCCATTTTTAATTAATCATCCGCTGTTGATCAATCAGTGGATTGAAATGCGAGAAACCGCCTTGGCCACTGCCGTTGCTACTAGTGAGATCGGCGTTGATCTAGAGACGCTCTTGCGTTTAGACACATCAGTTGAGCGAGTTATTCAGCATTTGAATGAAATCGTCACAGCTGATGAGAGACAAAGTAAGGCTAATATTCAGGTAGCCAAAGAATTACAGTTGCTGCATGTATGGCTGCAAGAGGAGAGTACGGCGCTGGCAATTAGCCATTACGTTTGGGCATCTCTTACTCAGTATGCCGAACAGCATTGGCTGATAGAAACTCAAGAAGTGATTAATACCCTGTTGATTGAATTGTATCCCGAGCTTGTTGATGGCCTTGAAGATCATATGTGGGTGGAAGAATCCTATCAAATAACGCCTGAAATGTCCGTAGCAGAGCTGTTGGAGGTTGTTGAAGAAAAATATGATTGGGCGCTGGCTATAGATTTCACCCAGTATGAATCTATGGGCGCATTTTGGTATCGCTCTGACGAGAAGATGGAACCACGTCTTGGCCAAACCAACATTGATATGGGCATGGAAAAAGAGATGCCTCTAGGCATTGGTCGCCGAGTACGTGAATGTTACGATCTGATCTATAGCTATAATCAGTCTTATCCAGATCAGGATGTAGCGCATTTTGTAGTACGAAATCCGACTTATAGTGGCATCGTTGCTCGCATTCAGACTATGGCAGAGAGTCACTACGGCGATATTCGTGAAAATCTTGTGCACAGTGATGTGTTACCTATTCATCTGTTACGTTGTAAATTGTCTTTTTTTGGGGTCAGTAAATTCGATCCACGATCTCGCCTCTGGGTGCGCAATACTATGTTTCAAGGTGCTCCACTGATCAGTGATTTCGGCAAACTCTTTTTTGATGACTGGCAGTTTCCTATCAAACCCACCTTGACGTCTGGTTAGGCTGCATGAAAGTGTCTAAAAATGAACTTACAGCGTCCTTGAAAAAGGCGTTTGAAGCTCTGGGATTCCAGCCTGGCGATTACTATGATGCTGCCGACATGGTGGTGTGGTTAGAGACCCATGGTTTTTATGGTTTTGATAGACTATTGGCCGTCTTGGCGTATCTAAACACCACTGCACCTGTACATGCAGAGCTAGTGCAGGAAGATGTGCATAACTTTGTACTGGATGGTAAAGGTACGTCTGTTTTATTGTGTGGCAGTGAAGCAGTGGATCTAATCCGTGCTCAAGTCATGAAGGGTGCCTGTGCCGGGTTAGAGTTGACTAATTGCTATAACCGAACATTTATTATTCAAAGACTGATTAAAGCGGCGCAGCGTAACCTCGCATTTGTTGCCTATTGGCGGCAACTTGATTGCTGCGTGAAGGTCTCTGTGAAACCAGGCGCTGTGCTTCCAGAGTATCAAACTTTCACTATGCTTGATGTGATTGACCCACAATCGCTGATCATTTTTTGTGGTAAGAGTATTGAGGCTATTGAAGAGCAATATGCGGCGGAGCTCGAATTCGGCACCTTAGTCGACACTTTTTCTACACAAGAAATGACAGATAGTTATCGAAATTCGGTGGAGGAGGGCATCGAAATAGATGAGTCTCTTTGGGAAACCCTCGACAAATTAGTCGCCAGGGTGCTGGTCGAATCCACCGATAGTTCTCGTGCAGGTGCGGGTGAGTAGCCCCGAATTAACAGTCCATACCACTAGGCAGGTCTATTGGTAGCGCCATCAGGTTCATCAATTAAACCACTCAACTCTTTCGCCGCTTTGATAAGTACCGGCACATAGTCAAGCAATTCATCCAAGCTTTTACGTATTACCGGAGCGTGTGTAAACAGGCAGGCGAGTAACTTTCCTTGACTGTTATAGACCGGTACCGCACAGGCTACCATACCGTCGACAAACTCTTCGTTGTCCGTGCCAACGCTGGTGTTTCTAATGTTCTGTAACTCAGTCTCGAGAACATCAGCATCAGTAATAGTATTGCGTGTGTATTGTTTCAGATGCAGTTTATTAACGAGTCTCTGGCGGCGGTCTTTTTCGATACTGCTGAGGTAGAGCTTGCCGCTGGCGGTACACCAACTGGGTGTGTGACTACCTACTTGTAAATGGATCTGCAGGGGCCAATCGGTCTGCACCCTGTCGTAGTAAATCATCTCAGTTCCATTGGCAATCGCGATGCCGCAGGTCTCACCAATTTCAGCAGTTAACTTCTCTAAAATAGCTTGTCTTACCGCTTTGAAGCGACCGCTATAAAGAATACCTAATGCCACCCCATGCAGGCGATTTCCCGGCACGATAAGCCCACGTAGAGAGGTTTGTAAATAACCGTCGCTCTCCAGTTGTTTAAGTAATCGGTGGACGCTGGGCTTGGGAATGTCGAGCTGGTGAGAGAGATCGGCTGGCGACAGAGGTCGCTCAGCCGTTGCTACAGCTTCAATAATGGCCATAACTCTGGCAATAGCTGAGCCTGTCTCTCGTCCGTTAGTTGTCATTGAGATACCTGAATTAGCTCATTGTCGGCATAGAGAATTGAGCGCCTTCACGAACGCCGGCTGACGGCCATCGCTGGGTAATAGTTTTACGCTTGGTGTAAAAGCGAACACCATCGGGGCCATAAGCGTGTAAATCACCAAACAATGAACGTTTCCAACCGCCAAAACTATGATAAGCCACGGGCACGGGTAAGGGTATATTAATGCCTACCATACCCACTTGGATATGATCTGAGAAGTAACGTGCGGCTTCTCCATCGCGAGTAAAGATACAGGTTCCGTTGCCGTATTCGTGAGCATCAATTAGGTCCATGGCTTGCTGCATGGTGTCTACTCGAACCACTTGAAGTACCGGCCCAAAAATTTCAGCATCATAGCTGTCCATCTCAGGCGTCACTTGATCGATTAGTGTGCCGCCCACATAAAAACCATTTTCATGTCCAGCAACACTAGGGTTTCGACCGTCAACAACGATTGTTGCGCCTTGTTCTTCGGCACTATCAATGTATCCAAATACCTTTTGCTGATGTTGTTTAGTAATCACTGGACCAAAGTCATTGTCTGCATCATGGCAGGGGCCAATTTTCAGCGATTTCATAGCTTCAGCCATTTTGCTGACTAACTGATCAGCGGCGGCATCACCTACGGCGACTGCCACTGAAAGAGCCATACAACGTTCGCCTGATGAGCCAAAGGCAGCACCCAATAATTGAGCGACAGCATTGTCCATGTCGGCATCGGGCATAACAATGGCATGATTTTTAGCACCACCCAGCGCCTGACAGCGTTTTCCATGTGCGCTAGCAGTACTGTAAATGTATTCTGCAATAGGCGTGGAACCTACGAAGCTAACGGCTTTAATGCGCTCATCGGTGAGTAATGTATCGACCGCCTCTTTGTCGCCATTGACCACATTCATAACGCCGTCGGGTAAACCTGCCTCTTTTAATAGTGCGGCGATGAATAGTGTAGAGCTAGGGTCGCGCTCAGATGGCTTGAGGATAAAGCAGTTTCCACAAACAATCGCCATGGGATACATCCATAGAGGAACCATCGCCGGGAAGTTAAATGGCGTAATGCCAGCCACTACACCCAACGGTTGGAATTCACTCCAAGAATCGATATTCGGGGCGACATTTTTACTGTGCTCGCCTTTTAGTAGCTCTGGCGCGCAACAAGCATATTCAACATTTTCAATGCCGCGTTGCAGTTCACCTGCCGCATCGTGAGAAATTTTACCGTGTTCTTCACCGATTAGAGCGCAAATTTTGTCGACGTTTTGTTCGAGCAGGTCTTTGAACTTAAACATCACGCGGGCGCGCTTGATGGCTGGGGTATTTCTCCATGCTGGATAGGCTGCTTGAGCCGCTGTAATGGCCTGTTCCACCGTACTTTTTGAGGCTAGAGCAACTTGTTTACTTACTTCACCGGTTGATGGGTTGTACACATCTTGAGTGCGTTCAGTGGGTATTACGGTTTGACCGTTAATTAAATGTCCTACTGTGGTCATGGTGTTATTCCTCGATAAGGTGGTTAAAGGGGTCAGTTATAAAAGTTTCTTGTACAGTTCGATAATCTCGTTGGCATCGGGCACACGCGGGTTATTAGCGGGCGAACCGGAGGCTAAGGCTTGGTTGGCCATGGAGCTTAGATTACCTAAAAAGTGCTCTCGGTCGATACCAAACGCTTCGGGTGAGGGTACTTGTAGTTCTTTATTAAGAGCGTGTAGCTCATCCATTAATTTTCTATTGGCAGTCTCAGTAGTATCGTTTTCATCAGCGACACCAATAGCGCGAGCACAGTCGGCATAACGGTCTGCGGCCGCAGGAATAGAGTACTCGGTTACTGCCGGTAACAGCATGGCATTAGAAAGACCATGAGGGACATGATAGGACGCACCTATGGGGCGGCTCATCCCGTGGACTAGGGCAACCGAAGCATTAGAAAATGCCGCTCCAGCAAGGGTAGCGCCAAGCATCATCTGCTCTCGTGCCTGTTGGTCACTGCCATCATGGAAAACTCTACGCAGGTTTGGGCCGAGTAATTTCATCGCAGCAATGGCTTGGGTATCGGTATAGAGACTGGCCTTTTTACTAACATAAGCCTCAATGGCGTGTGTCATTGCGTCGATACCGGTGTCTGCGGTGGTTCGAGCAGGAACGCTTAGAGAGAGCTCATAGTCCACTAGGGCGACCACAGGCATAAAACCAACTCCGAGACACATCATTTTTTCATCAGTAGTCTCATCAGTAATTACCGTTACTTTAGTAACTTCAGAACCGGTACCTGCAGTGGTAGGAATAGCAATAATGGGTAAGCCAGGCTCGTCAACTATACGAGGAAATTTGTAGTCGCGCATTTCACCACCGTATTTACCCAGTATGGCAATTGCCTTTGCGCTATCGATGGGGCTACCACCACCAAGGGCGATAATACAGTCGTAATTTCCACTACGAACTTGATCGACGCCGGCTCGGATAGAGTTAACCGTCGGCTCGGGCACAGTATCATCAAAGACATCAGCACTTATGCCCACATCATTCATGCATTCCATAATGCGTTCGATATAGCCCAACTGCACCATGATTTTATCGGTAACAATCAGAGGTCGATGTAGATCCATGCTCTTGAGTATGGCGCCAACTTCTTTACTGGCTCCTGCGCCGATCTGTAAAACCCGTGGCAGAATTATTTTCGCAGACATGATGACTCCAATATTTTAGTCTCCAATTGCGTGGGTACCGATTTAAACTTGATTAATCGGCAGCGATTAGAGTTTAGGTTTTTTTGAATTTTACAGCAATAATGATACGAATTATATCGTTTTAGGAATTTATAGGGGTTTTTCAGTATTTTATGCTGTGTGGATTACTTCGCACATTTCACACAACAGCTGTATGTTGGGTCAATACGCAATCTACCTATGACGATCAATTCGTCACATTCTAAGCAACGGCCAAAGTCGCCAGACTCAATTCTGGCTAGTGCGGAGGGGATTCTAGCTAGTTGTAGCTTACGTCGACGAGAGGCCTCTTGCGCCATTTCTGCGCCTTGTATGGCGTCTATGCGCGAAAGCCGTCCAACCATAGATTGATCGAGTGCCACTGGTTTTAACGTGTCTTTTGATAGCAATTCGAGTTCTTCAAGTGCTGCTTGAAGCTCTATAAGCGCTTGATGGAATGAGTCTAGGGTTGATCGATCCATGAGCTGGTTAGATGGCCGGGAGTTCGTTGATAGAGAAGGCTTGTTGGTCTAACCAAGGAGCAATTTCAGCCATCTGGATAACAATGTCATCAGCATAGATTGAGCGGCATATGTCCGCTATTTTCGCAGGCCAGTCGCCTAATTCGTTGTTGCGATACACCAGAGACAGGTATCGAGCATTGGCACCTTTGGTGAGCGATAGTACTTGAGTACCTTCGAGTAATTCTGGATATCGCACCAAGCAGAGACCTGATGTTAGCGCCCAACCTTGCCCAGATTGTACAAACCTCAGCATTGTCTGGGTGCTGTCTAGTTCATAGCTTGCATTGAGTTCTATATTTAATCGCCGAGCAATAAGATCCGTAAGGCTGCCCAGTCGAGATTGTCTGTTGTAATGGACAAAGGGAACATTCTCCGCTAACCATGTTGGTGTGACATCTCCGCCCTTGGCAAAGTGATTGGGGACAATCATTACAATAGGGTCTCTGAGCAGCGGAAGTCTCTGTAGCTCTGGATGTTGATCTATTGGGTCGCTGGTAATTAAAAGATCTAAATCGCGAGAGAGTAAAGCTTGAGTTAACGGTGACACTAACCCGGTGCGCAGCGCTAATTTGGAGGTAAAGGGCTTCACTTGTTGCATAAACTGGAGACCAGCGACATCACAAAATGAATCGATCATGCCAATTTTTAGAGGCAGGTTGCCAGCAGCAGATGCTTCACGGACATCGACCAGCATACGTTTAGTATCATTAATAAGGTTATCAGCATAGCCCTTGAGTACTTGGCCGCTAGGAGTCAATTTGATCGGTCTTGAGCGGGTAAGTACCAACTGAGTTTCAGTCTGCAGTTCAAGTTGTTTAATAGTCTGAGAGACGGCTGACTGAGTAATACCCAAACGTTCGGCCGCTTGGGTCAAGCTGTCAGCGTCGCTAACCGCTGAAAATACCCGCAGCGCGCTAATTTCTATATTACCGTTATTTTTCATTGGACTAGTGTAGCTCAAAAGTGATCAGAGAAAAGTTAAGCGCCACAGTTTTATCAGGCAGCAAAGATCATCTTAGCTACTTTTTATCAGCCGCTGCAATGCACTAACTCCTACCGGACAGCCACCATATTCCTGCATGGCGTCGAGTAGGCAATCCCAGAGGAATTCGACGCCACTAATATCGCTCAAAATATAAAATCCAGGGGTACTTCCAAGATCATTGCGAATAACTACCGCATTGGTTTTAGCAACCGATGTCTGTGCGATATCACCATGTGCAAATTTATGAGAGCGTAAATCGATGCCACAAATCTTAGAAAACATCTCCGAAGCCTGAGTGCCGGTGACCGCCAGCCAGCAATGGCTATCACCACGAGGCAGAATATAGGTCTGTTTATCATAGTTCTGGTGGTCTATTTCCGCCTTGTGAGAGAGAGTTGCCACATCATTACTGAGAGCAAAAATATCACTGAGTATGAGTACTTCTTGATCGGATAATTTAGCGACTAAAGAGCCTGTATGCTGACACTTCGCAGTATTAGGCAGTGTCGGTAACTTCAGTTTTTGCGTCTCTAACCATGACGGTGCACCTGGGCCTTTAAAACCGAGGCGAGGCAAGGTCGAGAGATCACAGATGGCCAACATCTGAGCCTGTGAATACTCTTCTTGAATACTTTTAATATCACCGTAGTGCCCAACCAAGAGATTGCCGCCAAACTCCTTAAAAAGAGCATGACTGGTAACATGGCGTTGGTTGAGTGGACTGCGTCTTTTCACAGAGGTAGGATCTAAAGTAGCCATATTAAAGCTCCTGGCGCGCAGTGTTAGGGTCGTAAAAGGGCAGATCAACAACAGTGGCATTAACAAGTACACCGCCACTAGATCTAATCACAATAGTACTGCCGTTAGCGGCACTAGTGGGCGACACATAGGCAAGACCGATGGCTTTGTCCAGAGTTGGAGAGTAGTTACAGGAAGTTACCCGACCCGTCATGTGCTTACCATCTAAAATTAAATGACTCTCTTGGGGTATGGGTGATTCAATATCATTAACCACAAAGCCCACCAAGCTTCGCAGGCTCGGTTTCTTTTCTAACTCACTAAGGGTTCGACCACCGACAAAAAATGGTTTTTTCTTAGAGACTGCCCAACTCATTTGTACCTCATTGGGGTTAGACATAGCATCAGTATCTTGGCCGATAATGATATGACCCTTTTCTAAACGCAAAATTCTCTGCGCTTCAATGCCAAAGGGTTTAATGGCGTACTCGTTGCCTGCTTCTATTAGTACATCCCAGAGCGCTTCACCATACTGCTGAGGAACGTGAATTTCATAGCCAAGCTCCCCGACGAAGCCCACTCTAATTAGACGAGCAGGAATGCCAGTAACAGTGCCACTGCGAACACCCATATAGGGGAAAGCTGCGGAGGATAAATCAATATCGGTACACACTTTTTCTAATATCAATCGGGCATTGGGGCCTGCTATGTTGACGCCGCAATAGGCAGAAGTGACATTGGCAATGTCAACATTCAAGCGCCATTGAGCGTTCCATTTCAGCATGTTTTGGTAAACACGATCAACGCCGCCGGTAGTGGCGGTGACATAATAGTGGTTGTCACCAAAGCGGCAGGCGACTCCATCGTCAATAACAACACCAGCCTCATTGGTGAGCAACGCATAGCGGGCTCGTCCCACGGGTTGCTTCACAAAACCAAAGGTATAGAAGCGGTTTAAAAATTCCCCGGCATCGGGGCCACGCACTTCCAGCCCGCCCAGCGTAGAGACATCGACTAGGCCAACATTGTTGCGGACATTAGTGACTTCAGCATTAATACAGTCCTGCCGTGTAATATTATCTTGGGCATAATATGCGGGTCTAAACCAGGCGCCCGCTTGCAGCATCTCAGCACCGGCCTCTAGGTGACGGTAGTGCATGTTACTGCGCCGCGCAGGATAAAAGCTGCGACCAGCACTATGCCCTAATTGTTCTGCTGAAAACGGTGGGCGCGCAGTGGTTACGCCAGTGTCGGCCACTGTTCGATGGGTTGCGGCAGCAACTATTCTGGCTGCCGCCAAAGCGGAGTGACGACCCTGAGAGGGGCCCATACCGCAGGTGGAATAACGTTTTACTAGCTGGATATGCTCATAACCATCACCGGTAGCATTAACAATATCAGCAATAGTGAGGTCTTCATCATAATCGACAAATTCCTTACCTTTTGGGTGGGCAAATATTGGCCAAGGGTGATTGGGACTTATAGACCCTTTAGGGATGACTTCACCCACAGCGACCTGAGTAAAGCCAAGAGCGTTGGTGGCAATTGCGGCGGTTCGGCGAGCTTCTGCTAATACAGCATCAATATGCCAAAGACTATTTACGGAACCTGCGAGTTGCAATGTTTCTGGACAGTTGTTGAGCGTAAATATAGCCGATTGATCGTCATAACTAAGTTGCCCGCCCGCTTGACAGGCTAACTGATAGGCGGGGGTGTAGCCGACGGACATGCACAATAGATCACAATTAATGATTTCTCTATCATTGCCACAAATACCTTGGCCAATAATGTTACGCACCTCGACACTGGCAACGTGTACCTCTTTCTTACTGTGAGCCGAATATACTGCGCATCCGGTTTTCACCTTGATTCCTCTTGCGATAGCTGCTTTTGCGACTTCGTCATAATCAGGATTTGCGCGCAGATCAATAATCGCTTGAATAGCGACTCCGGCATCAAGTAGGTCAAGCGCTGTGCCATAACCATCATTGTTGCCGGTGAGGATGACCGCTGCTGAACCTGGTTTCACCCCATAGAGATGAACTAGCCTCTGCGCTGCGCTGCTCATCACCACGCCCGGCAAATCATTGTTATGAAACAATGCAGGCTGCTCAAGCGCGCCGGTGCAGAGAATAGTTTGCGTAGCTCTAACCTTATAGAGGCGATTTCCACAAATAATGGGTAGCCAATTATCGGCAAACCAGCCGTTGCATACCGCGTTGGTCATTACTGTAATGTTACTGTTGGCTTGTAATGCAGAGAGCAATTCCGTACGCAGTAATTTTCCTAGCGTTCCAGCGGCATCGAAGCGAGCATAGTTTAGTGAGCCGCCTAAGCTTGGGTTTTCATCGACTAAAAGCACTTCGCAGTTGTCTACAGCCGCATCAATTGCTGCCTGCATGCCCGCTGGACCGCCGCCAATAATTACCACATCATAAAATTTGTACTGTTTGTCGTAGTAAGGTGATTTTAGCTGTTGATCGATAACGCCTAGACCGGCCTTCTTACGAATCAGGGATGCCCATTTTTCCCACATACCACGAGGCTTAAAGAAGGCTTTGTAATAAAAACCAACGGGTAAAAAGCGTGAGAAAAGCCCCAACAATGCGCCGCGATCGTTCTCTAAGCTGCCGGTATAATTTTGTCCACTGACCTGCATGCCTTCTTTAATAAGTTCTTTATCAGCTAGTGCATTAGGGTTAGAGGGTAATTGCACCATTGTATTGGCATCTTGGCCGGCCATGGTTAAAGCCCCGCGCGGGCGATGATATTTGAAAGAACGACTCAATAACCATTGCTGATTAGCGAGTAAAGCACTTGCAATAGTGTCACCTTCAAAGCCATTAACCGTTTTGTTTTCAAATTCAAATTGCACCCCAATTTCGCGGTTAATTAAGCTTCCATAAGGCGCAGGTAGACGGGTATACATGATTAAACCTCCGTCTCTGGCGCAGTAAATTCAACTCGCTGTTGGTAGATTTCATCTGCCTTGAAGGTTCGAATCACCTCGTCGGTGATGGTGTTTCGCTCAGCTAAAAACCAAAACGAACTCGCTGAGTGGCACCACCACTCGGTGACCAGTCCGGCGACATTGTCATGAAAAAACACGTGCTCTGCCCAATCCCGGGCTGAGCTTGTACGATGATCAGGCATAACATGGTATTCACCACCATAGGTGAACTCAGATATATTTCGTTTACCGTTAAGAGGACAGGTGAGTAGTTTCATTAGTTATCCTTTTAGTGGCTGGCGGCGGTGGCGCCGGCTTCATTAACCTGCTCGAAACGATAAAAGCGTTCCAGTTCAAACGGCTTAATCAGATCAGGGACTTTTTTTGTAGCGACTAATTCAGCCATGGTGACACCGCAGATTGGCGTTGCCTTAAATCCCCAGGTGCCCCAGCCTGCATCGAGGTAATAGTTCTCTACAGGGCTAAGCCCCATAATGGGACTGTAGTCCGGCGTCATATCTGTGGTTCCAGCCCATTGGCGCAAAAGCCTGGCTTGGGAAAGGAATGGAAAGAGTTCTAGTGCGGCTGCGGATAAAGATTCGCGCTGATCAAGCGTTGCTCGCGTGTTATATAGAGGGTAGGGGTCTGAGCCACCACCAATTACAAATTCACCTCTAGACGTCTGATGGACATAGACGTGAACTTGAGGCGAGCTTACATGCGGAGTAAGAATCGGCTTGTAGGGTTGGGTGACCATGGCTTGCAGTGGATAGCAATGTATCGGCAGCGGTATACCCGCTTTTTTAGCCACGATTGAGCTGGCGCCTGCCACCGCTTGCACTACAGAACCGCACTCGACACGGCCGCGATTAGTCTTTACTGCAGTGACTCGTCCGTTGGTTATCTCGATATCTTCAACTTCAGTTAATTGATGTAACTCAACACCGCGATCACAGGCTCCTTTTGCGTAGCCCCATGCTACCGCATCATGCCGTGCGGTTGCTCCATCAGCATGCCAGAGGCCGGCCATTATCGGAAAGCGACTATCTTCTGACATATTTAGGTTTGGCACCAACTCAGCAATCGTTTGACGATCGACTAATTCTGAACGGACACCTAGATGCTGATTGACCTCGGCACGCCAACGAAAACTGCGGATGGCTGCATCGCTGTGCGCTAGCGTCAGTTGACCACGATTTTCCATCATTACGTTGTAATTAAATTCGTTACTCAGATTGTTGAATAGTTTGACCGACTCACTGTAGAATTTGACGCCGGCTTCGGTCAGATAGTTGGACCTAATCACAGCGGTATTGCGCGCCGTATTTCCGCCGCCAAGGTAACTTTTTTCAAGGATCGCAACATTGGTAATGCCGTGATACTTGGCAAGGTTATAGGCGATCGCTGCGCCGTGACCTCCACCACCAATAATAATCACATCGTAGTGTTTTTTGAGCTCTTTTGCGGGAGTAAAGTGGTGCTTGGCTGGGTAGTTTTTACTCAGACCGTATTTTAGTAATCCAAAAGGCATTCGCTTACTCTCTCTGCTCTAGATAGACGTTTCGACGGTTTAACTGCCTAAAAACACCACAGTTTTATTGCCGTCAAGAAATACTCTTCGTTGAATATGATACTTAACGGCCTTTGCTAGCGCTAAGCTCTCATTGTCACGACCTTCGCGAACTAGGTCATCAGGGCCGCAATTGTGGTCAACACGTGTTAACACTTGCTCGATGATCGGACCCTCATCGAGATCAGATGTAACATAGTGAGCTGTTGCACCAATGACTTTGACGCCTCGCGCATACGCCTGGTGATAGGGCTTAGCACCTTTGAAGCCGGGCAGGAATGAATGATGAATATTAATACATCGACCCGATAACTTTTCAGTAAGGTCATTGGATAATATTTGCATGTAGCGCGCCAAAACAACTAATTCAGACTCAGTTTCTTCGACAATTTCGAGCAGACGCTGTTCTTGCTGTGACTTGGTTGCTGCGGTTACGGGTAAATGGATGAAACGGATACCTTCACGCTCGACCATCGGGCGCAAATCTTGATGGTTGGAGATTACCGCAGTAATCTCCATATTGATTTCGCCTTTGCGCTGCCGATAAAGTAGATCGTCCAGACAGTGATCATATTTGGATACTAAGATAAGAGTTTTTACCGGCACCGATGGACTGTGAAAGTCCCACTCCATACCGAATTTTTCTGCGATACTCTTAAACGTTTCCGTAATTATATTGATATCAGGTGAGTTTTTTTGTCGGCGAAATACAGCCCGCATAAAAAACTTTTTAGTAGACTGGTCATCAAATTGTTCAAGGGCGCAAATGTAACAGTCTCTGTCAGCTAAAAAACTGGTGACCGCTGCAACGACACCGGTGGCTGCACGGCAGGTTCCTGTGAAAATAAAGTTGTCGTTGTCGATATTGCTGATTGTCATTTGGTGTACCTTGTGGAGGTTTAGACTGTTCGTTAGTTTAACTCTTAACAAGCCAATAATCTTCATATCCTCTGCATTGAGGATGATGCAATGGAGAGCTCTAGTAGGTCAATTTTAATAGGATGGGATAAGTAAGTCTTATAGGCTAATTCGCATCGGCTTATACGGCTAAATACGAATGATTATCAGTTGTGTTAAGTCGAAAGTATGATATTATCCGCCTTAACAGTGACACAGTTATCATTTTTGGATGGGGCCTTGGATTTCTGCTTAAATTACGACTAAACTTCCCGCTTTGGAAACACCATTATTTCAGAATAACGTTCAATCAGAGGTTCTCTAAGTGGAAATTAACAAGCAGTCTGGTGAACAATTTATTGCATTGATGGGCCAGCGACGCTCTCATCCTCGCCTTGAAGAGCCCGCTCCGAGCGATGAATTAATGCAGTCTATTTTTACTGCATCGCTGCGAGCACCAGATCATATGCATCTGCGTCCTTGGCGATTCCTAACTATCGCAGGAGCCGATCGAGCGTTTCTCGGTGAGTTATTTGCGAAAGATTGTAAGTCTAATAATCCCGATGCGGACGCTATTAGTTTAGAAAGTGCGGCTAATAAGGCGTTTAGAGCACCACTTATTGTGGTGGGTGTAGCAAGTTACAAGGACCATGATCGCGTACCGAAAATCGAACAGTCTATAGCGGTAGCGGGTGTGCTTCATAATATGGGTATGGCCGTTTATGCCAGTGGGTTTGGCTCTGTTTGGCGCACTGGGCCTTATGCCTCATCAGCGACTATTAAGCAGGGCCTTGGTTTGACCGAGGGTGAAGAAATTGTCGGCTATCTCTATGTAGGTACGCCGAGTAAAGCCGATCGGCCTCTCAAACCGATTTCGGCGGAGGATTTTTTTAGTGCTTGGCCAGGCATAAAATAAATCCAAAGTACCTACCTAATCAGTAACAAAGAACTAATAGATATTATAAGTATTAAGGATTTTTGAATGAGTATTGACCAAAGCCAACAGTTAGAAGAGATTTCTTCATTGCCGAGTAAAATCACCATTTTGTTTGGCTCTGAAACGGGTACTGCTGAGGAGTTTGCCTTTGACTTGGGCACGTCTGTGCAAAGCCAAGATTTTCTGTGTGAGGTGGGTGATTTAGATGATTATGAATCATCTAACCTGATTAATGAGAGTTTGGTAATTGTGGTAACTAGTACCTATGGAAATGGGGAAGCACCCTATAATGCAGAAGAGATGTATAACTGGCTGGAAACTCAAGAACCAGATCTAAGTTCAGTATCTTTTGCCGTCTGTGCGCTTGGCGATACTGGTTACCCGGCCTTTGCTCAAGCCGGGAAAGATTTTGATCGGCTATTAGAAGAGAATGGCGCGACACGTATTTTACCAAGGTTTGAATTAGACGCATGTTTTGATGAATCAATAGAGCCTTTTATCGAGCTAGTTCAAGGTTGGCTTGTGGAGCATGGTCAGAGTTACAAAAAATCTGTGCAGGCGAGCGTAAATTGAGAGTTGTAAGTTGAAGATTGGTTAGGCTGTACTGTTATTATTTGGGCAACTCACGGAGGGTGCAAAGCTTATAATGAAAATGTACTTAGGACGACCATCCCTTTTGATTATCATTGCTATCCTGTCTGGGTGCGCAACTTATCAGCCTTCTCAGACAGGCAACGTATGCAATATTTTCTGGGGCGAGACTGACTGGTACGAGGACGCTCGGGAGGCTAAAAAGCGCTGGGATATGCCAATTTCGATCATGATGGCGATCATGAATCAAGAGTCATCCTTTCGTTCAAGCGTGCGGCCTAAACGTCCTACGTTTCTATTTATTCCGCTGCCTCGCAAATCCTCTGCCTTTGGCTATGCACAAGCCCAAGATGCAGCTTGGAATGACTATCGAAAGGCGACAGGTAACTGGAGTCATGACCGCGATAAGTTTGCTGATGCGATTAATTTCATAGGCTGGTATACCGATACCAGCCATCGACGACTGGGTATTTCGAAGTCTGACCCCTACCGACAATATCTAGCTTATCATGAAGGTTGGGGAGGCTACTCAAGGGGTTCGTTCACCAAGAAGCCGCAGCTACTCAAAGTTGCTGCTAGCGTCAAGCGTCAGACCGGCACCTACAATAGCCAGTTAAAAAAGTGTCGGCCATTGTTAGACAAGGCGGTGAAAGGTTGGTTTTTTTAATTCAGTGATCTTAGTAACTGAATAAATTTGTCGCGCGGGTGACATCTGTTGACCCAAGTTTCCGGTAGTATTCCAAAAAGTGATTAAATATTAAGGTTTGTTATGTCAGCTGAGCATGTAGATGTCGTCATTATCGGCGCAGGGCTATCGGGCATTGGTGCGGCATGCCACCTCTCTCGGAATACACCCAGCAAAAGCTATGCGATCCTCGAGAGTCGATCTGCAATGGGGGGTACCTGGGATTTGTTTCGCTATCCTGGGATTCGATCAGACTCAGATATGCATACTCTTGGGTATAGCTTTAAACCCTGGAAACATGAGAAAGCCATAGCTGACGGACCAGCGATACTGAGCTATATCCATGAAACGGCTCAACAGTATGACATTGAGCAACATATTCGCTATAACCAAAGAGTAGAGCTCATCTCTTGGGACAGTGCCTCTGCCACTTGGACTTTATTACTAAAGGTGAGTGGCCAAAAAAATACCATAATGACCTGCAATTTCATCTACAGCTGCACAGGTTACTACCGCTATGATCAGGGTTATACGCCGGAATTCCCGGGTAGTGATTCTTTCAGCGGTCAAATTATCCATCCGCAGCAGTGGCCGGAGAACCTAGATTATACTGGCAAGAAAGTTATTGTGATTGGCAGCGGGGCTACAGCTATAACCTTAGTTCCCTCTATGGCCAAGACCGCTGATCACGTAACGATGCTCCAGCGCTCGCCGACTTATGTGGTATCTCGACCATCAAAAGATAGTTTCGCCGCTAAATTAGAGCGATATCTGCCAGACCAGCTAGCCTACGCGCTGACGCGCTGGAAGAACGTTCTTTCGCAGATGATTTTATACCGTATGAGCAAGCGTCGACCAGAGTACGTTAGGGAAAAGTTGATTAAGTGGACGCAGCATTGGTTAGGCAAAGACTTTGATGTAGATACTCACTTTTCGCCGAGTTACAAACCCTGGGATCAGCGTCTTTGTCTGGTACCTAATGGTGATCTCTTTCGGTCTTTACGCAAAGGAACCTCATCGGTTGTAACCGACCATATTCGTAATTTTACGAAAACAGGCATCCAACTTAAGTCAGGTAAAACACTGGAAGCCGATATTATCGTCACTGCGACTGGACTGGAGTTACTGGCAATGGGGGGTATACAAGTAGAGATAGACGGAAAGTCAATTGATATTTCAGGCACCGTTCAGTACAAAGGCATGATGCTTAGCGACGTACCGAATTTCTTTTTTGCCACCGGTTATACCAATGCCTCATGGACATTGAAGTGTGACCTTACCAGTGAATATGTTTGTCGGTTGATAAACCATATGGACAAGACGAAAAAGCAACAGTGTGTACCGCGCACTGGAAATATGAGTTTTAATCGCGTCATGTCAATCGGATTAGAGTCTGGCTATATTCAGCGCTCTATTGATAAGTTCCCTAGAGAGGGAGAAGTGGCGCCGTGGAAGCTCCAGCAGAGTTATTTCTTAGATCTTTTGCAGTTGAGGTATGGATCGGTCAAAGATAGGCAAATGGAGTTTTCCAGCACCACTAATGCGAATAAATCATCCAAAGTAGCCTAGTTAAGTGTTATTTAGTCAGGTAGGTGTTGCTAACAACTTCTGAGATATTTGCTTTGCTTTATAGCTGCTAACGATAAATACGCAAACGAAGGTAGCACTCATTAGCATGATGATGGTGGGTGCAGGTGCACTGTCGATAAAGAAGCTCAAATAAACACCGAAAAAAGAGCAGCATACTGATATGCCGACTGCGGTCACTATCATGGTTTGAAACTTAGTCGTCATTAGGTGGGCAGTAGCCCCAGGCGCGATCAACATTGCAATCACTAAAATCATACCGACGGCCTTGAGGGCGCCAACAATGGTTAAGGACAACAGCGTCAGGAGCCCATAGTGAAGTGTTCTGACTGGCAGTCCAATAACTTTTGCATGCTGCCGATCAAAGACAAAAACCAACAAATCCTTGCCTTTAATTAAAATAAAGGCAACCACTATCAGAGTGATAATTCCAGACTCAATGACGTCACGCCAACTAATGCCTAATACATCGCCAAATAAAATATGATCTAGGTGCACATTAGATTCAATTTTAGTCATCATGACCAAGCCAACAGCGAACATACTAGAAAAAACGACACCCATCACGGTATCTTCCTTCAGTCGACTATTTTCAGAGATAAAGCCTGTCGCCATAGCGCAGACCATACCGGCAGCAAAAGCACCAATGGCGAGTGGTATACCAAGAATATAGGCCAGAACTACGCCGGGTAGAACTGAGTGCGATATAGCATCGCCCATTAATGACCAGCCTTTAAGTACTAAAAAGCAAGATAGTATAGCGGTCGGTATGGCCACTAAGAGCACAATGGTAAACGCTTGCAGCATAAAGGTGAACGTAAACGGTTCGACTAGCACGGCAAGATTACCCATTGGTGCGCGCCCCAATCGTTAAGCCTTGCTTGGCCTTTAGTCGAGATGCCAGATAGCCGTGTTTAGGTGCAAACAGAAAAACAGTGATGAAAATACTCGATTGGAGCACTACAATAATTCCCCCGGTGGCGCCATCGACAAAAAAGCTTAGGTACGCACCCAATAGCGCTGTCCCAGCGCCGATGAACGCACTCAGCGATATGATAATGCCAAATCTATCGCTCAAAAGGTAAGCTGTAGCGCCTGGCGTTACCACCATTGCAATCACCAAAAAAGCGCCAACAGTCTGCAAAGCAGCAACGGTACATGCGCTAAGCAGCGAGAAAAATAATATTTTCAGTCGAGTGGGATTTAGGCCAATTGTTCGCGCATGATTTTCATCAAAAAACACTACTAACAGATCTTTCCACTTAGCCAATAAAATAACTAATGAGATACCAGCAATTAATACCAACTGGAGCGTGTCAGCGGGAGTAATCGCCAAAATATTACCAAGCACAATAGTTTGAATGTTAACTGACGCCGGGGAAAGTGAAATCATAAATAGACCGAGGCCAAAAAAAGAACTAAAAATGAGACCAATAATCGCGTCTTCTTTAAGTTTTGATCGCTGACTTAGGAACAGCATAGTGCTGGCCGCTAAGCCGCCTG
>CAJJAU010000065.1 GCA_905182275.1 gamma proteobacterium HTCC2207 | reverse complement strand
TTGGAAGTTCTTTCCCGCCACTGCCAATGAAAACGGGGAGTGGGGTTGTTTGCCTGTTTGGGGCTTCGCAGAGATTACATCGTCTGAGTGTGACGGGTTGACGGTCGGTGAGCGCATTTATGGCTATTTTCCACCCGCTGATTTTCTTGTTATGTCGCCAATTAAAGTATCTGCGCAGCGTTTTATGGATGGTGCACCGCATCGTGCAGAGCTGCCAGCGGTTTACAACAACTACCTGTTAATGTCAGGTGAGGCTAACTACGATGCGTCCAGTGATAATGTTCGCGCTCTATTAAATCCTTTGCACGTAACTTCATTTTGTTTGTGCGATGCCCTACAAGACGAAGGCTATCATGGTGCTGAACAGATACTTGTTCTCAGTGCCTCCAGTAAAACCGCAATTGGTATGGCCCAAGGATTAGCCGATGACGAAAGTGCACCAACGGTGGTGGGCATTACCTCCAGACCCAACTATGACTTTGTGAAGTCTCTAGGTTGTTATGATGAGATCATCTGTTACGACGCGTTAGACACCATTGATGCCAGTAAAACTACTGTAATAGTTGATATGGCTGGTAATAGAGCAGTGTTGGGTGCCATACATGGGCCATTGGGAGACAATATGCTTAATTGCGTTAGCGTTGGTATGACTCACTGGGAAACACTGGCTGATAATGATCCTCTGGCCGCTCAAATTAACCGAGAGCGAAGTAACTTTTTCTTCGCGCCGGCCCACGTTCAAAAGCGCATTGGTGACTGGGGCCAAGACGGATTTAATCAGCGCACTGGTGCATTTATGATGACTCGCATGCAACAGAGTGCAGGCTGGATGAGTGTTGAAACGATTGCTAATTTTGACGCCTTTACTGAGGTGTATGCCGACGTAGTAGTGGGTAAAATGAACCCCAATGAGGGGCTTATTGTCTTGCCCCTATAGCGCGCGGATGGATAAGGTAGGCCCTAGTTGGGCCGGATATCAGGGAAAAACTAAGGCTTGAATGAGTCATCTAGTAACACGATCAAGCCCGTACTTGAGTTGGTTATGTACCATGCCAAAAAGACCGAGCTTGAACACCTATAGAGTAACAGGGAGCTGAGCCGACTATTAAATATGCCTTAAACAAGGCAAAATACTAACTGGTGTGGCTCTGGCGCTATATCGAAGTCCCTTCTTAAGGAATTGTGTGAATGAAACGCTTAGTTATTGGTATGTCAGGTTCTAGCGGTGTGATTTATGGCATTAGAATGCTTGAAGCCCTGGCGCAGGACCCTGAAGTTGAAACGCACCTCATTTTGAGCCAAGCTGCCAAGATGAATATTGGTATTGAGACCCAATGGTCTGTGGCTGACGTTGAGGCCCTTGCCGATGAGGTTCACAACAACAAAAATATTGGTGCCAGCATTGCCAGTGGCTCCTACAAGACCGCCGGCATGATTGTGGTGCCATGCTCCATGAAAACCTTGTCCGGGATCGCAAATTCTTACGCAGAAAATCTTATTATCCGCGCCGCCGATGTCATGTTAAAAGAGCGTCGCCAACTGGTCATTGTTCCCCGAGAGTCGCCGCTGCATACCGGCCACTGCGAACTAATGCTAAAAGCTAGTCAGATAGGGGCCATTATTTGCCCGCCATCACCGGCCTTTTATACATCCCCTAAGACTGTAGATGATATTATTAATCACACGGTAGCCAGAGTACTTGATCTGTTTGATATAGAAACTGACAACCTTGAACGCTGGCAGGGTAATGTCTAAAGACGTCACTAAGCTGCATCAGTTTTTGCATCATGAGTCGGTATTAACTCTATCGACCCATGATAGTGAGGGGGATTGGTCTGCGCCGGTTCTCTATGTCGCTGACACTACCCAAGACCGATTTACCCTCTACTTTCTGTCATCTGCTAACAGCAGGCATATTAAAGCTCTGGCCGATGGCGATACTACCGCGGTATCTGTTTATTCAGATTACACCGGTCAGTGGCAATCAATTCGTGGTGCGCAGATGCAAGTTACCATAATGCAGGTTGATGAGCATGAGACAGCAGCCATTGAGGCCCTATACTTCGGTAGATTCCCCGAAATAAAAGCCTTGATAGATAACCCGCAAACCAAGCAAGAGCAGCTCATTGGGGCAGCTTTTTCTAAAAGCTTCTTTTATCGCGTGGTCCCATCCTTTGTTCGTTTCACCAATAATTCCGACAGCTTTGCCGGCCGCGTCGAGTGGCAGTTCAAATAACGGCTACTCGGCTAAGTTAAACAGCTGAGTGTTTCCACCCCGCGCGACCAAGTTCTCGGTGCGGGTTCGCTCACTTAAGAAGCCTAACAGCCAGTGATAGTTATAGCCTTTGTTGCTCTTGGGCCATTCTATTAGCGGAATAATACTGCCATCACGTTGAGCAATTAGCTGTCGCAGTGACTGGCTGTTGGCGTTTTTACTATTGGCCACCACGCCGGCTATATCAGGGTGCTGAGTTAGGGCGCCGATGCGATCAAAATCAACAGTCTGTAACAGTCCGTCAGGTAGACCAACCGCTTTAAACGTGCGCTGAATATCTTGTATTGCGCTAATGTGATTGTCTTGCGCTGCAATAATAACCGGGCATCCGCAAAGCAGGGCGCTGCAAATTTGCTTGACTGTCTCCTGCGCTGTGTCGCTGTCTTGCACAATAACCAACATCACACCACGGGCGACCAGACTCAATTGGTTTTCTTCTCCGGTTGGCCCCGGTAAAAGTAAGGGTGCGGCTAACTTTTCCCTCAGGATGCCATCAACAGTGGTATCAGCCATTACGGCGGTTGCTCTAAATGTCATGCTAATACGCTGTTCAATGGCGTGTTTGTGCCAAGTTGCCATAGCTTTCTGGGCTCTGCCGAGCATCGCAGATTCCTCAGTGGTGGGTGCTGAGGGCAACTGATTTAATTCAAAGTCACCCGAGACGTTGGGTAATTGCCGCGCGCAGTTTGAAAACTGCAGTAGGTAATTAGGGCCTCCGGCCTTGGGTCCGGTGCCAGACAGCCCTCTACCACCAAAGGGATTTACGCCTACAACAGCCCCCACCATATTGCGGTTGATGTAGGTATTGCCAGCAATCGTATTGCGGAAGACGGTCTCAGCAAATGCCTCGATGCGGCTATGAATGCCGAGGGTAAGGCCATAACCGGTGGCATTAATTTGAGCAATAACGCCGTGCAGATCTTTCGCCGCGTAGCGAATGACATGAAGTACTGGCCCAAAGACTTCGCCTTCAAGTTGGTCTATGGAGTTGAGTTCAAAGACATGGGGCGCAATAAAGCTGCCGTGCTGACAACTATGGTCAAGTTTAACCTTGGCGATAAACGTCGCTTCACGATGCATACGCTCGATATGGGTATTCAATTCAGCTTGTGCGCCTCGGTCTATGACGGGCCCCAAATCACTGCTTAGTAGCCTTGGGTCGCCAGCATGCATAGAGGCCATAGCACCGGAAAGCATGGTCAGTACATTGTCGGCGATGTCTTGCTGTAAAAACAGCACTCGCAAGGCAGAGCAGCGCTGGCCTGCACTAAGAAAAGCGGAGGTAATGACATCATCAACTACCTGTTCAGGTAGGGCGGTGGAGTCAACAATCATGCAGTTTTGACCGCCGGTTTCAGCAATAAACGGAACTGGGCTACCGGGTCTTTCAGCCAACTGACGATTTATGATCATTGCAGTGGCTGTTGAGCCGGTGAAGGCAATCCCAGCAATACGGGGGTCTTGCACCAGCAACTTACCTATTTTGGAGCCGCTCCCCAATAATAAATGCAACACATTACCGGGGACACCGGCACGATGGAAAAGCTTTACTGTGTAGCTGGCGATGACCGGTGTCTGCATGGCAGGTTTGGCAATAACACTGTTACCTGTCGCTAGTGCGGCAGCAATTTGGCCGGTAAATATAGCGAGGGGAAAGTTCCATGGGCTGATACACAAGAACACACCGCGCCCCTGATAATCCGCTTCCTGGGCATCGCCAAGGTTGCGAGCTTGTAGAGCATAGTAGCGGCAAAAGTCGATGGCTTCGCGCACTTCAGATAGACCATCATTAAGCGTGCGCCCGGCTTCACGGGCAAGTATGCTCATCATCTCAGCACAATCTTGCTCCATGTACAGCGCCACCTTATCCAGCATGGCGGCGCGCCGAAAATGGCCTAGTTGCTCCCAGCTTGGCTGCGCCAGATGTGCTGAATCTAAAGTCTTTAAAATAGCCTCTTGGTCCGCGCTGCTGTAGTGCCCAATAAGCTCGGCATTATTGGCGGGATTGAAGTGTTCCTGTAAGCCTGTACCTGAGGGTTTACCCTCAATGATGGAGTGCGCGACCATAAGATCTTTAGAGGTGCGAGCAACCACCTTTAACAGGTCTGCGGTGTCTTGCGGTGAGTCAAGGTCCATACCCATTGAATTTAAGCGCGCTTCATTAGCGCTTTCAAAAAGCTGCTTGGGCACCGGAATCTTGCTGTGCTGATAAGGCACGGCCTGCATGACCTCCTTGCGAGTATCGCAGACTAATTCATCAACAGGTGTTTTTTTGTCTAAAAAGCGGTTGACGAAGGAGCTGTTCGCGCCATTCTCAAGTAGGCGTCGTACCAGATAGGGGAGCAAGTCTCGATGATTGCCAATAGGAGCGTAAATACGTACTGGTATCTGTCTGCCTGTGGCTTGTTTTTTAAGTTCCTTATATAACCCATGGCCCATGCCGTGCAGGCGCTGAAATTCAAACTCTTGGTCGCCGGCCAGTTCTAAAATCGTCATGGCGGTATAGGCATTATGAGTGGCAAATTGAGCGAATATTGAGTCACCGCCACCGAGGAGTAATTCGGCACAGTGTTGATAGCAGAGGTCAGTGTTGGCTTTGCGGGTAAACACTGGATAGCCCTCTAGACCCAGTTCTTGGGCGTGCTTAATTTCAGCATCCCAGTAGGCGCCCTTGACTAGGCGAACCATTATTCTGCGGTTAGTTTTTTGTGCTAGAGCAATGAGCCATTTGGCCGTGTCAGGAGCACGTTTTTGGTAGGCTTGTAACACAAACCCTAATCCCTGCCAGCCGTCAAGGTCCGGATCACAGGCCAAGGCCTCAAATATATCCAGAGATATCTCTAGTCGATAGGCTTCTTCTGCGTCAATGGATAAGCCAATGTTGTAGCTTTTTGCTTGCAGGCAGAGTTGCTTAATGCGCGGCAACAATTCCTCCATGACGCTTTGATGATGAGAGAAATAATAGCGGCAGTGGAGGGCTGACAACTTAACCGATATACCATCGGCGCTATTAATATCCACTGGAGATTGTTGGTTCGCAGCACCGATTTGGTCAATCGCGTTTCTGTAGGCTCTGTAATAGACAAGTGCGTCGGCGTCAGTTCTAGCGCCTTCACCTAGCATGTCGAAGGAAAAACGAGTGTTTACACCATTTTGTTTAATACCTTGTTTAAGGCCTTCTTGGATGGTCCGGCCAAGCACGTATTGGCCTCCCATGATGCGCATGGCTTGCATCACTGCAGTGCGTATCAGTGGTTCGCCCATGCGCGCGGTGAGCGTTTTTACCCAACCTTCCGTTTTATCGGTTATGTCTGTATCAAGGCTAACTAAGTGTCCAGTTAACATTAGGCCCCAGGTTGAGGCGTTGACGAACAGTGACTCAGATTGACCGCGGTGGTCTACCCACTTACCGTCTTTTATTTTTTCAGCAATCAAGCGGTCTGCGGTAAGAGCATCGGGAACTCTCAATAAGGCCTCGGCCATACACATTAGGGCTACACCTTCGGCATTGGACAATCCAAATTCCAGTAAAAAAGCGTCCAGTGTGCCACCGGTGTCTGGATTCTGTCTGCAGTTCATAACCAATTCTTGAGAGGTAGATAGAATGGAATCTCTGGCACGCTTTGACAGGGGGTTGCCATCCAAAATCTGGGTGACAGTCGTGTGCTCATCTGCATGCGTCGCTGACTGTATCTTTTGCCGCAGAGTTGCCATGTTGAGAGTGGTTCGCATAATTACACCATAATCTTTTATGCTGCATTATTGTCTAATTCCATTAATATTTAGCGCCAAAATATCAATATAAGTAGCATATAATATCGAATAAGTGCCTGTTTAAGGAGTTTTGTATTTTGCAGTTTACTGCCGATAAGTTACACTGTCCGGATGAGCAGGGCGCGAATGATCTTCCGGTCAAAATGCGTCGATCAAGGGGGAAGTATGAAGACAGTTGCTGAGTTGGACCGCATTGACCGGCGTATTTTAAACGCGCTACAGAAGAATGCGCGCATTGCTAATGTTGAGTTGGCCCGACAGGTTAATCTTACGCCGACCCCCTGTTTAGAGCGGGTAAGGCGACTTGAGAAGGATGGTTTTATTACCGACTATGTTGCACTCATTGACCCGATCAAAGCTAATGCTGCGCTCTGTGCTTATATTGAGATTCAGTTGGTAAGCTCAACGACAGAGGCTTTCAAACGCTTCAATCAGCAGATGTTAGATTTACCCGAAGTTCAAGAGTGTCAGATGGTGGCCGGTGGCTTTGACTATTTAATCAAGATAAGAGTTGCTGATATGGCCCACTATCAGCGGTTTTTAGGCGAGAAGTTAGCGTCTATTAGCGACATTAGCCAGACGCATACCTACGTGGTGATAGAGGATGTAAAGTCTGAAACCGCCATTCAAATTAACGTTTAGTTGAGGTAAATTCGCGGCACTCGAGAGGGCATTCTGGTGAGTAGTTCATAGCCTATGGTATCGCAATGCTTGGCTACTTCATTGACTGGTAAATCTGGCCCCCACAGCGTAGCTTTATCCCCAATGCCTACCTCATTTAGATCAGTAACATCCACGGTAATCATATCCATAGAGACTCGTCCTACCAAGGGACAGCGCACCCCATTGATAAGTACCGGTGTCCCGTTGGGCGCCTGTCGCGGATAGCCGTCACCGTATCCGACGGTAATGGTAGCGATGGTTGATAGGCGAGGGGCTTTCCAGTTGGCGGTATAGCCAACAGATTCTCCGACTTTAACCTTACGTAGAGATATAACGGCGGATTGGAAGGTCATGACAGGCGTTAGTTGATCGGCATTTTCATGTGCATCAGGAAAAGGTGAATTGCCATAGATCATATAGCCTGGGCGTTGCCACTGTCGGCGGGTGTCTGGCCAGCCAAGAATAGCGGCTGAATTGGCCAGTGAAAGCTCAGTGTTTTCATCTGCGCTAATGCTATTTACTGAGAGACAGCGCTGAAAGGAATTTGTTTGCTCGGTCGTAGCAGGGTTTTCAAGGTCATCTGCACAGGCGAAGTGAGTGGCTAACACTATGCTTTTAGCGACCTTACTAGAGGCGCGAAGCGCTTGGTAGTGCTGACCAATATCATCCGGCTGGAACCCGAGCCGGTGCATGCCTGTATCCATTCCCAACCAGACGTTCACTGCCTGGGTGCTTGACGATGTCAAAACCGCCTGTTTTTGGGCTTCGTTTTCCACCATAAGCCAAAAATTGTTCTCTGCGGCAACCTGAACTTCATCGGCAGAGAAAGTACCTTCGAGTAATAATATTGGCTGTTCTATGCCTGCCGATCTCAGCGCCACAGCTTCTTCAATGCACGCGACGCCAAAGGCGGGCGCATTTTGTAAGGCTTTACATACTTCCAAGGCACCATGGCCGTAGGCATTAGCCTTAACCATAGGCATTGATTTAGACGCCGGCGCCAATAAGTCTGCGAGCGCTAAATTATCGCGCAGTGCTTGTCGATTAATAATGGCTACGGTTGGTCTAGACATAATCGTTTCGCTTTTTAATAGTCATACTTATG
>CAJJAU010000064.1 GCA_905182275.1 gamma proteobacterium HTCC2207 | reverse complement strand
TTAACCTATCGAGACGATTTTGCACAGTTCCTCGCGATACTTTTAACGCGTGCGCTAATGCTGATATTGACGCTCTTGCGTCGGTGCGAAGCATGGATATGAGGTTGCGGTCCAATGAGTCATAGCTCACTGTTCGGTTGTTATCTTTCATAGTTCTGATGCTATTTGTGTGGTGAAGGCGGCATTATGACTAAAAATTAGTGAAAATGACATTTATGTCTAGCAATATGGTAAATGTTAGTACATTTTATATAAAAAAATGCTATATCGTTTAGCATTCTAACGCTCTACTATCTCCTCATTAAGCAACGGACCATTGACGTGTTTAGGTCATTAAACATGAGTGGCTGTCACACAAACTGATAGGTGATATTTGATGAAAAATCTAACCGCCATTGATGCTAGTAGCATTTTGCATCCTGCCACTAATGCCGATGACTTTGCGCGCAACGGATCTAAAATTATTGAGTCTGGTCAGGGGATTTACTTACGTGATGACTCGGGTAAGCAATTGATTGATGCGGTGGCGGGCTTATGGTGTGTCAATGTCGGTTACGGACGTGAAGAGTTAGCGGATGCTATGCAAAAGGCTGCCCGACAACTCAGTTATTATCATACGTTTTCGGGCATGTCGAATGCACCACAAATAGAACTAGCCGAGCGTCTATTAGAAAAAGTTCCCAATGGCTTGACCAAAGTATTTTTTGGCAGCGGTGGATCTGATGGTAACGATAGCTTGGTGAAAATTGTCTGGTACATCAATAATATTCGTAACAAGCCGCAAAAGAAGAAAATTATTTCTCGCTGGCAAGCCTACCATGGCACCTCCCTAGCAACCGCCAGTCTGACTGGTTTGCCATCGTTTCATACAGCCTTTGATCTGCCCATGAATAATGTTTTGCATACAGAGTCTCCCGATTTCTTTCGGCATGGCTTAGAGGGTGAAACAGAACTGGAGTTTTCAGCGCGGCGTGCGCAACAGCTAGAAGAGATGATTTTGCACGAAGGTAAAGACACTGTTGCAGCATTTATTGCCGAGCCAGTATTGGGCGCTGGGGGCGTTGTGCCTCCACCTCAAGGGTATTTTGAGGCCATTCAAAAGGTTCTAAAGCGTTATGACATTTTATTTATTGTCGATGAAGTTGTCTGTGGTTATGGCCGGTTGGGTAAGTGGTTTGGTAGCGAATTGTACGACCTTAAGCCGGATATGATGACAACGGCAAAGGCATTAACCAGCGGCTACTTTCCTTTTTCGGCTTCTTTTGTGACCGATGAAATTTGGCAATTACTAAAAGAAGGCTCGGTAAAGTACGGCAATTTTGCCCATGGTTACACCTATGCAGGGCACCCCATTGGTGCGGCGGTTGCCATGGCCAATTTAGATATTATCGAAAAAGAAAATTTGGTTGATAACGCCGCTACCGTGGGAGCGTACTTTCATGAGCAATTAAAGCAACGTTTTGCCAATGACAGTTTTGTTGCCGAGGTGCGCGGCGCAGGCATGATTGCCGCAGTGCAGTTAGTTAAAGATAAAACCAATAAAACGTTTTTCGACAAAGAGACAAAAATTGCCGCCAATGTTGCCCAGCAGTGTTATGAAAATGGATTGATTTCACGACCATTGCCGTCATTGGATTCAATGGCATTTTCACCGCCGCTTACCTGCACACACAAGGATATTGACGATATCGTTAATATATTTGATCAGTCAGTGCGCAGTGTGATGGCGCGGGTATTGTAAGTTTTACTGCGAAATTAAATTTGAAGCTAAATGTGACATGAAGGTCGTTTATTATGATTATCGTTAGGCCCATTAGGGAAGAAGACATTGATAATTTAATGCGCTTAGCTGAGGCAGCATATCCGGGGATGACCACATTGCCACCGGACCGAGATGCATTGATCAAAAAGATTGAAAAATCCACCTCGAGTTTGTCAAAGCAGGTTACCGAACCTGGGCGTGAAACGTATTTGCTGGTAATGGAAGATACTGAAACTAAGCGATTGGCGGGTACCGCGGGTATTATTTCGCAATTGGGTGAAGATGATCAGTTTTACTCCTATAAAATTAATAAGGTTACTCACAGTAGTAAAGCCTTAGGTAAAAAGGTGAGCGTTGAAACGCTTAATTTGTCCAACCATTTCGAGGGTTTTGCTGAGGTGGCGACATTATTTCTCGATCAACCTTACCGTAAAAAAGGTAATGGCAAGTTGCTGGCTCGTAGCCGTTACTTATTTATGGCCCAATTCAGACATCGGTTTCCTGACCAGGTAATGGCAGATTTACGTGGTTATTTTGATGAACATGACCGCTCTCCATTCTGGGATGCCATCGGTCAACACTTTTTTGATATGGATTTTGCTGCAGCTGATTTGTTTGGTGCGGTAAATGGCAATCAGTTTATTGCCGACTTGATGCCTAAGCAGCCCATTTATGTCAATTTACTTTCTCAAGAAGCGCGGGATGTGATCGGTCGCCCCAACGATCAGGGTAAGGCGGCCTTGGCGATGCTGGAAAAAGAGGGCTTTCTTTGGCGTGGTCAGATCGATATTTTTGATGGCGCTCCCAGTGTTGATACATTTATTGACCAACTCAACACTATTAGATCTAGCGCGGTTGGAACTATTGCAGGCGAAGCAGCCCAGTGCGATGACACCCAGTACTTGGTGTGTGGCGGTGACATTACCTCCTTTGTAACCTGTATTAGTGGCATTGAAATAATGGCTGATGGCAATGTAAAGCTGCCGGCAGAAACCTTAAGTGGACTGAAGTTATCAGTGGATGATTCAGTGAGATATGTAAAGCTATAGGCGTTCCCTAGTATAGATACTTGGCTTGTTCGCCGTGATTTTTGATAAAGAATAGGAAGTGAAACGTGTCGCATACCGTTGAGATGAATTTTGATGGATTGATTGGCAATACCCACAATTATGCGGGTTTGTCACAGGGTAATTTGGCCTCAACCAACAATGCCAAACTCCTGTCACACCCACGTCGAGCCGCCAAAGAAGGCTTGGCAAAAATGTATCGAATGCATCAATTGGGGCTAAAGCAAGGGATTCTAATTCCTCAAGAACGGCCGCATATTCCAACATTGCGGCAAATGGGGTTTAGCGGCACTGATCAAGCGGTCATAGAAAAGGCCCATAAATCTGCGCCTGGATTATTAGCTATGTGCTACTCAGCATCCTCAATGTGGGCCGCTAATGCCGCTACCGTATCACCCAGTAGTGACACTAATGATGGGCGAGTTCACTTTACCCCGGCCAACTTAAAAAGCATGTTTCATCGCTCCATAGAGCACAACATGACCAGTAATATCCTTAAAGTCATTTTCAATAATGATGACCATTTCTGTCACCATGATGCGCTGCCTGGCGGAATACATTTAGGTGATGAAGGCGCCGCCAATCATAATCGGCTGTGCACTGAATATGGTGAGCAAGGCGTAGAGCTGTTCGTTTATGGCAGGCACGATTTTGGACCCTCTAACACTGCTAGCCGCTTTCCGGCCAGGCAATCTTTAGAGGCGTCAATGGCCATAGCGCGTAAGCATGGCTTGTCATCTAACAAAGTGGTTATGGCCTGCCAAAGCTCTCAGGTGATAGACGCGGGTGGGTTCCACAATGACGTGGTTAGTGTGAGTAATAAAAACGTGCTGTTTATGCATGAACTCGCGTTTGCCGACAAAGCGAGCTTGTTTGAACAGGTGAAGAGTGCCTATGGCGAGCAGCCGGTCCATTTTATACAGGTACCCGAGCAGAGGGTGTCTTTGGACAATGCCATAAAGTCTTACCTGTTTAATTCACAGCTGGTAGAGATCCCAGGCAGAGAGGGCATGACACTGATATTACCCATGGAAAGCCAAGAAAATAAAAGTGTCTATCGTTATTTGTTGGAACTCATTGAGCAAGATACGCCCATTAAACACTTGGAGTTTGTCGATGTTCGTCAAAGTATGCGTAACGGGGGTGGCCCTGCCTGTTTACGTCTAAGAGTGGTTCTAAATGAACAAGAGCTAGCGCAGGTTAACCCCTCTTTTATGGTTACCGATGAGCTATTTTCGACATTGAATACGTGGGTCGACAAACACTATCGAGATGAGCTGTGCAGCGATGACTTGGCCGATCCGGATTTACTATTTGAAAGCAGAATAGCCTTGGATGAGTTAACAAAAATTATGAAGCTCGGCAGTTTTTACGAGTTTCAGCAGGTTTAATGTAATGAAAAATTTCCAACAACAATTATTTGGTACCCAAAGCTTTCTGGAATTTACGTTAGATGGCAAGCCTATTGAGGGGAAGCCTCACCTCGTGATCGACAATAGTGTTGAGGTCGAACTTTGGGATAGTGGCGTTCTGTATTTTCATCCGCAGGGGGATTCACTGCAACAGTCAATATTGCTGTCGGTGGGTGTTCATGGCAATGAAACTGCCCCCATAGAAATTGTCGATCAATTAGTGAGTGATATTTTTACTGGGAAAATAGTGGTCAAGCAAAATTTACTAATCGTGATCGCCAATCCCGAGGCAATAAAGGCAAATTGTCGCGAAGTAGTCGAAAATATGAACCGACTATTTAACAATAATTTCACCTCTAAAAGTGATGATAGTGATGAGCGAGATAGAAGTCGCCGGCTTATGAAATATACCCAGGATTTTTTCAATCAGCCGGCGCTACAAAAAATTCACTACGATTTACATACGGCTATTAGAGGCTCGGTTTACACGAAATTCGCGATCTCCCCCAATGCCAGTGAATTGCCGACCACTGAATATCAATACGGTTTATTAGGGCAGTGGGGCATTGAAGCTATATTAAGTACACAACAAAACAGTCCAACGTATTCGGCCTTTACCGCCAACACTTGTGGTGCAACCAGTTTCACGCTAGAGCTTGGGCAAGTAAAGCCGTTTGGTGAAAATGACTTGGACGAATTTTCTTCAGTGATTGATGGACTAGTAGCGGCAATAAGCGACGATGAAGACACATCTCCGACCAATACGGCGGTTAAACGTTTTAGTGTAGCGGTTGAAGTAG
>CAJJAU010000063.1 GCA_905182275.1 gamma proteobacterium HTCC2207 | reverse complement strand
CCGCTATGGTTGGTGGCGTTGCGATGTCAGCAGATGTTGCCAAAGAAGAGGATATTCTTCGAGTCATCGAAACAACGGAAACCGATATTGGGCCGATTGATTTGTTTTGTTCAAATGCTGGCGTGGGCATGGGCGAAGACCTCACCTCACCTAACTCGGAATGGCAAATGATTTGGGACATTAATGTTATGTCTCACGTTTATGCCGCACGACACCTAGTGCCAAGAATGGTAGCGCGAGGGGGTGGTTATCTGATGAATACTTCATCTGCCGCTGGCCTATTAAATCAAATTGGTGGCGCGGCTTACGGCGTCACTAAGCACGCTGCAGTGGGGTTTGGGGAGTGGGTTGCTATCCATCACCAGCATGAAGGTATAAAAGTGTCTATGTTGTGCCCCCAGGCGGTTCGAACGCCGATGACCGAGGTCGCAAACGACGCAACAGCTGCTGCCGCTAGCAATGGCATGATTGAGCCGGCCGAATTAGCGGAAACGGTTGTTGAGGAACTGCGAAAAGAGAGTTTTATTATTTTGCCACACCCGATTGTGCTGGAGTACATGCGCAATAAGACCACCAACTATGATCGCTGGATAGGTGGCATGAACAAACTGATGAGAAAAATAACAGGATTGATTTAATCAATTGATAATTAAAGAATAGAGAGGAAATCTAATGGGATTTGAATTAACCCCCAGAGCGGAAGAGATAAATAACAAGTTAAAGGCTTTTATGGATGAGCATATCTATCCGCGTGAGTCAGATTACGATGATTTCACTAATGACCACAAGAATCTGTGGCAATATCCCGAATGGTTTGAAGATTTAAAGGCCGAGGCTCGTAAACAGGGACTTTGGAATCTCTTTCTGCCAGCAGAGTACGAACCTTGGAGTCCAGGGCTAAGCAATGCTGAAATAGCACCTTTATTCGAAACCATGTCTCGCTCTGCTTGGGCGCAACAAATATTTAACTGTAATGCCCCTGATAGAGGCAATATGGAAGTGTTGGCCAAGTACGGGACACCAGAACAGCAAGAACAGTGGCTGATGCCCTTATTAGCTGGAGAAATCCGGTCAGCGTACGCCATGACCGAGCCAGATGTTGCTTCCTCTGATGCTACCAACATGGAACTGAAGATCGAGCGTGATGGCGATGAGTATGTTCTCAACGGGCGCAAGTGGTGGACAACCAATGTCATAGGTCCAAAGTGTAAGGTGATGTTAGTTATGGGTAAGTCGAACCCAAATGGCCCTCGCCATCAGCAGCATTCAACCATACTTGTGCCAACGGATGCGAAGGGCGTCTCTATTGCGCGCCCATTGCGTGTGTTTGGCGAGTATCACTCACCCGGGGGTGAGGGCGACGTTATATTCAGAAATGTTCGTGTTCCCGTGACGAATCTTATTTTAGGTGAAGGGAGAGGATTTGAAATCGCTCAGGGTCGACTTGGGCCTGGTCGCTTTCAATACGCAATGATGTTTGTGGGCATGGCTCAGCGGAGTTTGGAGCTAATGTGTGAGCGTGCTGTGAGTCGGGTAGCTTTTGGCGAGCAATTGAGTAAAAAAACCAGTGTTCAACATGAGATAGCACGCAGCCGTTGTGATATTGAGCAGTGCCGTTTATTGGTATTGTCAGCAGCAGAGAAAATGGACAAATATGGAATTGATGCCGCACGTGCTGAGATTTCAATGCTTAAAATCGTTGCCCCGAAGATGTGTGAGGATGTGTCTAGCCGTGCCATGCAGATCTTTGGTGGTATGGGTGTTAGTCAAGATACACCTTTGGCGCATATATTTACCACCAGTCGTTTTTGTCGAATTGCTGACGGTCCAGATGAGGTGCATATGTCTCAGCTGGCAAAATTAACTATTCGTTCATTGGCAAGACAATAAGAGAGACTGACATGAGTTCAATTAAAGAAGTTTTCCGCGTTCTTTCGGATGTGGCGAGAGTATTGCCGGTCACTTTGGCCAAACAACCGACGTCGGATGATGCGGTGTCCATAGCCTTAGTTTTTGAAGCTACAGTTGCCCGGCAGCCAGATAGCAATATGATTGTCTTTGAAGGGCGTGAGATCACTTGGGGTGACTTCAACGAGTTGGCGAACACACTGGCGCATGCACTGATGGATCGCGGCGTGAAGCGCGATGATTGTGTTGCAGTGATCATGGAAAATCGTATTGAGATGTTGGCATGCATTATCGCTCTGCAAAAAATTGGTGCGATTGCGGGAATGGTCAATCCTGGTTTGGTTGGAGCCCAGTTAGCGCACTGTATTAATGTCACTAAATCAGTCAAGTGTTTGGCCGGCGAGGAAATATTTAGTAGCGTTATGGATGTTCGCGCAGACTTGGACATGGAGGATAAAGATATTCTCTGGGTTGCTGATCTTCGCGAGAGCTCAGCGCCTGAGCCAATGGAAGATATTATGTCTCATCTGCAGCAATACCCAACAACGAATCTGCAAGATACCAAGACTATCTTGGCTGGAGCAACCGGGTTCTATATATTTACCTCTGGAACCACGGGAATGCCCAAGGCCGCAAAGGTCGGGCAAAGACGCTTATTAGCCGCGGGTGGCGCTTTTAGTAAAGCCGGTGTTAGAGCAAAGCCAAGTGATCGGATATACCTTTGCCTGCCTTTATTTCATGGCACCGGTTTTATCTGTGGGGTCAACAGCGCCATATTTAGTGGCGCTTCGATGTTTTTACGTCGTAAATTTTCAGCTTCGGCTTTTTGGCCAGAGATACAAAAATATCAGTGTACTATCTTCTTTTATGTTGGCGAGCTTTGCCGTTATCTGGTAACTCAGCCACCCTGTCCAGAAGAGAAAAACAACCCCTTAACCCGAGTCTTTGGCAACGGCCTGCGTCCCGATGTATGGGACGAATTTAAGACCCGCTTTGGCATTGAACGGGTGTGTGAGTTTTATGGCTCCAGCGAAGGCAATGTGTCATTTTTCAATGCGTTCAATAAAGACAAAACCATCGGCTTTTGTCCAGGCACAATCTTGCTGGTTGAATATGATATTGAGCAGGATGAAATTGTCCTCGATCAAAATGGTAAGTACATTCAAGTTGAATCTGGCAAGCCAGGTTTGTTACTGGCAGAGATAGACGACCGCTACCGTTTTGATGGCTACACGGATAGTGCAGCCTCAGAGTCAAAGACCCTTCGCGATGTTTTAATGCCTGGCGATGCTTGGTTTAATACGGGTGACTTAATTACCGAGGTCGACGTTGGCTTTGCGATGGGAAAGCCTCACTATCAGTTTGTGGACCGTATTGGAGATACCTTTCGGTGGCGTTCAGAAAATGTCTCTACCAATGAAGTCGGTGAGATCTTAAATGCTAATGATCAAGTTGAGATAGCCAACGTTTATGGCGTCGATGTACCCGCTGCCGAGGGCAAGGCTGGGATGGTCTCTCTGGCGTTAAAGCCAGGCTGTGTGTTCGACCCCGTCGAGTTTTCAGCCTATGTGACAGCTAATTTACCCGCCTTTGCCCAGCCGGTTTTTGTGCGCATTCAACCGGATATGTCGACCACTGGAACATTTAAGTTGGTAAAAGGTGAGCTGCGTAAACAGGCCTTTCATTTAGATCAGTTAGGCGATGACGCAGTGTATGTCCAGATGCCACGCACAAGTCATTACCAGCTTCTTGATCAAGCGTCATACGAGTCGATTAGGGATGGGCTTGCAGGCTATTAAACTAACAACACAGAAGGAGTTTATGGGTGGATTTTTCATCAGATGTTATAACTATTGAGAAAACAGGCGCGGTCGCCACGATTTGGCTTGATCGGCCTGAAAAGTACAACGCTCTATCTGAGCCGTTTTGGTTGGCCATTCCAGAGGCCCTTAAGTCTATTGAGGCAGATACTGATATTCGCTCAATCATTGTTGCGGGCCGTGGCAAGCACTTTTGTGTCGGTATCGATTTAGTTCAGAGTGGTATGGGCACACATCAAAGGCCTGATGGCGAGTCCGAGGCAGTAGCGAATCTAAAGCAACTGCAGGGGACTAGTAAGTTTCAGGCCGCCATATCGTCCCTGGCTAAATGTCCATTACCAGTGATTGCGGTGATTCATGGTCATTGTTTGGGAGCGGGTATTGATATGGTTACTGCCTGTGATATACGAATTGCGGCGGCTGATAGTAATTTTAGTGTTCGTGAAACACGTATTGGCCTAGTGGCCGATGTTGGTACATTGCAGCGATTACCTAAAATACTCAATGCCGGTCATGTGGCAGAGTTGGCCTATAGCGCTAAAGATATAGATGCAGCACGTGCTGAGAAGATCGGCTTAGTGAATGATGTCTATGAGTCTTTTGATGCTGCCTATGCCGAAGGGATGGCACTGGCTGAAGTGATAGCAGCCAATCCACCGATGGCTGTGCGCGGCACCAAGTTTATGCTGCAGCAGAGCGAGACGTTGACTACAGAGCAGAGCTTGTTGATGAACGGAATGTTCACCATGATCACTAGCTTGAAATCTAATGATCTCCAAGAATCGATGCATGCCTTCGCTGAGAGAAGGCCTCCCGTTTATACGGGTACATAAACACTATGCTAGACGATTAATAAGGTCGTTAATTCACCCAGTTATATTGTGAGGATATTATGAGTAATACCGCTTATATTTATGATGCAGTGCGAACACCACGCAGCAAAGGCAAGCCCGGAGGTACACTCCACGAGGTCAAGCCGATTGACTTGGGTGCGGGCATATTGCGCGCGCTCCAAGAGAGAAATGACCTTGATACGTCCTATGTGGACGACGTCATCATGGGGTGTGTATCACCTGTGGGTGAGCAGGGCAGCGATATAGCAAAAATGATGACGCAAAATGCGGGTTGGCATGAATCAGTTGCCGGCGTGCAACTCAATCGTTTTTGCGCATCAGGATTAGAAGCAGTCAATACTGGCGCACAGAAGGTAGCGTCCGGCTGGGAGCAGTTAGTGGTTGCCGGTGGTGTTGAATGCATGTCACGGGTGCCTATGGGCTCTGATGGCGGTTCAATGATGGGTGATGCTGCGTTTGCTATTCAAGAAAGCTTTGTTCCTCAAGGTATTGGGGCGGACACCATCGCGACTATTGACGGTTATAGTCGAGAAGATGTTGATGCTTACGCCATGGAATCACAGCGGCGCGCCGCACATGCCCGAGATAGTGGTTGGTTTGATGGTTCGGTAGTCCCTGTACGGGATAAAAATGGTTTGATGATTCTTGAGCGCGATGATTTTATTAAGCCGGGCACTAGTATGGAAATTTTGGGTGGCTTAAGACCCTCGTTTGAAATGATGGGAAATATGGCTTTTGATGAAATAATACTACGTAAATACAATACTTTAGAAAGTATTTCTCATGTGCATACTCCA
>CAJJAU010000062.1 GCA_905182275.1 gamma proteobacterium HTCC2207 | reverse complement strand
TCTTTACAGAACGGTGCTGGTACGTAGATAACTGAGGCTTCTGCACCAGTCTCTGCAACAGCTTCGGCTACTGTGTTGAATACCGGTAGTCCAAGATGGGTTGTGCCGCCCTTACCGGGAGTTACACCACCAACCATTTTTGTGCCGTACTCAATCGCTTGCTCTGAGTGAAATGTGCCCTGCCCGCCCGTAAAACCCTGACAGATAACTTTGGTGTCACTGTTAATTAAGATAGACATGTTTAGTTACCCCCTGCGGCTTTAACAACCTGTTGTGCTGCGTCGGTAAGACTTGTGGCAGCAATGATAGCAAGACCGGATTCGGCCAATTTTTTAGTTCCCAGCTCTGCGTTGTTACCTTCTAAGCGCACAACCACCGGAATAGTTACTCCCACCTCTTCAACGGCGCCAATAACGCCCTCGGCAATGAGATCACAGCGAACGATACCGCCAAAGATATTGATCAATACAGCCTTAACGTTGGTGTCTGAAAGAATAATTTTGAACGCTTCAACCACGCGTTCTTTAGTCGCGCCGCCCCCAACATCAAGGAAGTTAGCCGGTGAACCGCCGTGGAGGTTAACAATGTCCATAGTACCCATAGCCAAACCAGCACCGTTGACCATACAACCAATGTCGCCATCCAGGGCCACATAGTTAAGGTCCCAGGCAGAGGCGTGGGCTTCACGGGCATCTTCCTGTGAAGGATCGTGC
Organism: gamma proteobacterium HTCC2207; assembly: GCA_905182275.1. Lineage (GTDB taxonomy): Bacteria > Pseudomonadota > Gammaproteobacteria > Pseudomonadales > Porticoccaceae > HTCC2207. The sequence continues at coordinate 27,825 of CAJJAU010000062.1, read as the reverse complement.
ATTTCTTTGATTTGTGGCTGACGGTACATAGCGTTGCCGTCAATAATGACCTTAGCATCTAGGCAGTGAAGATTGCCTTCATCGGTAATAACCAGCGGGTTCACTTCTAGCAACTCAAGGTCTTTCTCTTTGAACAATTTAGCCAAACCCAAGAATATCTTAACAAACTGCTTAACTTGAACACCTTTAAGGCCCAACTTAAACGCAAGATCACGACCCTGGTAGGGTTGAGCGCCAGTCACCGGGTCAATAATTGCCTTGAGAATTTTCTCAGGGGTCTCTTCGGCTACTTTCTCTATCTCCACACCGCCTTCAGTTGAGGCCATAAAGATAATACGACGTGTTCCACGATCTACCACTGCACCCAGATAAAGCTCTTGGTCAATGTCAGTGCAAGTTTCAACCAGAATACGGCTGACTGGTTGGCCTTTGGCATCGGTCTGGTAAGTGACTAGGTTTTTTCCTAGCCATTGACGGGAAAACGCTTCAATTTCAGCTTTAGAGCTAACCAGCTTAACGCCACCTGCTTTACCGCGTCCACCGGCATGAACCTGAGCTTTAACCACCCAGCGCTCACCACCAATAATGTCGGCCGCCGCAATGGCTTCCTGAACTGTCTCTGCGGCAATGCCCTTGGATACTGGCAGTCCGTATTCGGCAAACAGTTGCTTACCTTGATATTCGTGCAGGTTCATACTTGGTTTCCTGTGAGTGTTTACGTTGTATTGTACTCTGGGCTATTCAATAAATAGCCCAGAGCGAAAAGAGATAACTTTTTAGCGACGCTTGCGGTTGGGGATATGAATAGCATTGCCATTTACCGCCAAGGCTGCCTCATGCACAGCTTCAGACAGCGTCGGGTGACCAAAGACAGTCATGCCGAGGTCTTCGGCACTAGAACCGAATTCCATAGCAATAGCCACCTGCTGGGTAAGATCTGCGGCACTAGGACCCACAATGTGACAACCCATGATGCGATCAGTGTCAGCATGGGCAATGATTTTGACCATACCGTCGGTGTCATTGGCTGCCATTGCTCTGCCACTGGCAGCGAATGGAAATACGCCAACGTTGTAGGGCTCTCCAGCCGCTTTAACCTGCTCTTCAGTTTGACCCACTGAAGCCACTTCTGGATGGGTATAAATAACATTGGGGACAATGTCGTAATTCATCTGGGCTTTGTGGCCCGCGATACGTTCCGCGACCATGACGCCCTCTTCTGAGCCTTTATGCGCCAGCATTGGCCCACGCACCAAATCACCCACGGCGTAGACGCCCGGGGCATTGGTTGCACAAAATTCGTTAACAAACACCGAGCCGCGATCATCGACTTCAACGCCACTGTCTGCTGTTAGCAAACCGTCGGTGAATGGCCGTCGACCAACACAGACAATTAGCTTGTCGAAGGTTTCTTTAAGCTCTTCACCGGCAGAGGTTTGATAAGTCACTTCAACTTCACGACCCTTAATCTCGGTGCCAGTTACGCGAGCGCCCAAACGGATATCAAGGCCCTGTTTTTTAAATATTTTCTTGGATTCTTTGGCAATCGCCTTGTCCATAATCGCCAAAAAGTCATCCATTGCTTCAAGCAAAACTACTTTAGAGCCCAAACGGCCCCACACTGAACCAAGTTCTAGGCCAATAACGCCCGCACCAATAACACCTAGGCGCTTGGGTACTTCACCAATTTCTAGTGCACCAGTCGAGTCAAGAATAAGATCGTTATCAACCGGAGCGACCGGAATAGCAATAGGCAGTGACCCAGAGGCAAGGATAACGTTGCCGGCATCAATCACCGACACTGCGCCATCGTTGTCAGTCAACTCGACTTTTTTACCGGCTAACAATTTTCCTGTACCGTAAAGTGCAGTAACACCATTAGCTTTAAAAAGTCCGGCAATGCCACCGGTCAACTGGTTAATAATTTTGTTTTTGCGTTCGAGCATGGCAGGAATATCGATGGTCACGCCACTGGTACTTATACCATGCACGGCCAATTCTTCAGCGGCTTCATGATATTTGTAAGAGCTATCAAGAAGTGCCTTAGACGGGATGCAACCAACATTTAGGCAGGTGCCGCCATTAACGCCTTTGCCTTCAGTGTTTTTCCACTTCTCAATACAGGCTGTTTTCAGGCCTAACTGAGCTGCGCGAATGGCCGCAACATACCCTGCTGGGCCGCTACCAATGACTACCACATCATACTTATCAGACATTTAAATACCTTTTATATCAATAATTTACTAATTAAATCTCAAGTAAAATCTTAGCAGGATCTTCAATTAACTGCTTGATCGCCACCAAGAATTGTACCGCGTCCTTGCCATCGATTAGACGGTGGTCATAGGACATTGCCAAGTACATCATGGGACGGATCACTACCTGACCGTCAATCGCCATAGGACGTTGCTGAATTTTGTGCATACCCAAAATGGCCGACTGCGGTGGGTTTAAAATTGGTGTCGAAAGTAACGAACCATAGACACCACCATTAGTGATAGTGAAGGTACCGCCAGTCATTTCATCAATAGTTAATTTGCCGTCACGGGCTTTACCGGCATAGCTACTAATGGCGTTCTCAACGGTGGCAATGCTCATGTTCTCTGCATTGCGCAATACTGGAACCACTAAACCGCGCTCGGTCGACACTGCGACGCCGATGTCTTGATAGCCGTGATAAACGATATCAGTGCCGTCAATGGATGCGTTGACCAGAGGGAAGCGTTTTAGTGCCTCTACTGCCGCCTTAACGAACATACCCATGAAGCCCAACCGAGTACCGTTGTGTATCTTGGTGAATTCATCCTGATACTGCTTGCGCAGGCCCATCATCGCGGTCATATCGACTTCGTTAAACGTTGTCAGCATAGCGCTAGTCTGAGTAACACTGAGCAGTCGCTCTGCAATACGCGAGCGCATGCGTGTCATGGCGACACGACGCTCTACCCGATCGCCGCCTTGTAATATCTCTTCTGCGGCAGCCGGCGCTTTGGCTGCTGGGGCTGGAGTCGATGCAGGTGCTGCGGCGGCTGGTGTAAAGTTAACCACGTCTTCTTTAGTGATGCGCCCACCCTTACCTGTGCCCGCAACCTGAGAAAGGTCAATATTGCGCTCATCGGCTAGTTTCTTAGCAGCTGGATTGACTAGCGTGCCACCGACCTCGGTGTCCGGCTCTACTTTGGCTGCAGCTGGGGAGGCTGTTTCAGCAGCACCTTCTTCTATACGCGCTAAAAGTTCGTTACTGAGGACGATATCGCCCTCTGCTTTAAATACTTCAGCCAATATTCCCGAGGCTGGAGCCACAACTTCAAGAACAACTTTATCTGTCTCAATGTCGACAATCAGTTCGTCGCGACTAACGCTATCACCGGCATGTTTATACCAGGTTGCCAAGGTGCCTTCTTGCACTGATTCTGGGTATGTAGGTGCCTTAATTTCTATGGCCATCAATCTATTCCTAGTTTAAGAGTCGAATGTTAATGCTTCATCAATGAATTTCTTCTGCTCATCAAGATGAACAGACATATAGCCGCTTGCCGGAGCCGCTGATGCAATTCTTCCAGCGTAGGTCAATGGTACCTGTGGGTCCAGACGCTGAATCGCATTGCGCATGTGGTGCTGACTACTGTACCAAGCGCCCTGATTCATTGGTTCTTCCTGACACCAAATAGCGTCTTCTAACTGAGTATACTCCGCTAAAATAGCATCGAGCTCTTTATCGGGGAAAGGATAAAGCTGCTCAAGGCGAACTAAGCCGATATCAGTGATACCACGGGCATCACGCTCTTCTAAAAGATGATAATACACCTTCCCTGAGCACAAAATAATGCGTTTCACAGCCGCCGGATCAACACTGGGATCAGACATTACATTATTGAAGTGACCATGGCTGAGTTCTTCAAGCGATGAGGTTGCCAATTTGTGCCGCAAAATCCATTTCGGACTCATAATGACTAGCGGTCGCCGCATAGGCCTGATTGCTTGACGCCGCAACAGGTGAAAAATTTGTGCCGGCGTGGTGGGGTTACATATTTGCATGTTGTGTTCAGCACACAACTGCAAGAACCGCTCAAGTCGCGCTGATGAATGCTCTGGGCCCTGCCCTTCGAAACCATGCGGCAACATCATGGTCAAGCCGCAAAGACGACCCCACTTGTGCTCACCACTGGCAATAAATTGGTCAATAACAACCTGAGCACCGTTAGCGAAATCACCAAACTGCGCTTCCCAAATAACAAGTCCTTTGGGGGCAGTAGTGGCATAACCATATTCAAAGGCTAGCACCGCCTCTTCAGACAGTACCGAGTCATAAATATCAAAGCGTGGCTGTTCATCGTACATATTTGCCAGCGGCAGATAAGCCTCGCCATCTTTTTGGTTAAAGACTACTGCATGACGGTGAGAGAAGGTACCACGGCGAACATCTTGACCGGTAAAACGAATCGGATAGCCCTCTTTAAGCAGAGTACCGTAGGCTAAAAGCTCAGCCATTCCCCAATTTAACGGCAGTGCGCCGCCAGCCATCTTGCGACGGTCATCATAAATTTTGGCTACTTGACGTTGAACGACAATGCCATCGGGAACCGTGGTGATTTTAGTGGCCACTTCTTGCAACTGCTTTAATTCTATTGCGGTGTTACCCTCAGTACGCCAATCATGTCCGAGATACGGCTCCCAATTTACAAACAAAGTGGTGTCAGGTTCGCGCACTAGGTTGTGCACAACAAACTCGCCCTTATCAAGGCTGGCACGATAGATGTTAGCCATTTCATTGGCTTGATTCTCTTCAACCACCCCTTCGGCAATCAATTTATGGGCATACAGCGTGCGTGTCGTAGAGTGCTTGCGAATCACGTCATACATTAATGGCTGAGTCGATGATGGCTCATCAGTCTCGTTGTGACCACGACGCCGGTAACAGACCAAGTCAATGACCACATCTTTGCCAAATTCGTAACGATAATCTGTTGCCAACATGGCGGCAAACATCACTGCATCTGGGTTATCGCTATTGACGTGAAGAATCGGTGCACCGACCATTTTCGCTACATCAGTACAGTATTCACTTGAGCGAGCATCGTCCTGCCTACTCGTAGTAAAGCCAACCTGATTGTTAATAACGATATGAATGGTGCCGCCAGTCTTGTAAGCGCGAGTCTGAGAGAGCTGAAATGTCTCCATAACCACGCCCTGACCGGCAAAAGCTGCGTCGCCATGCATTAAAATGGGCACAACTTTCTGACCAGTGGGGTCGTTACGCCGATCTTGGCGCGCTCGACCTGAGCCAACCACGACTGGGCACGATATCTCAAGATGTGATGGGTTGAAACCCAAGGCCATGTGCACTTCCCCACCCGGGGTCATCACGTTCGAGGAAAAACCTTGATGATATTTAACATCACCGGAGGTATTAACCAGGCGCTTGCCTTCGAACTCTTCAAACATCTCAGCTGGATTTTTGCCGAGTATGTTAACCAGCACATTCAGACGACCGCGGTGAGCCATCGCCATGACAATTTCTTTGGCGCCGTATTCACCGGAGCGTCGCACTAGGCAGTCCAGTAGAGGAATGAGGCTCTCGCCGCCTTCCAGACCGAAACGCTTGGTACCTGGATATTTGGAATCTAGATGCTTCTCTAAACCCTCAGCCGCCGTTAACCGGTTAAGCACGTCAATTCGCGCCTCATCACCATAGGTTGGCTTGGAGCGCACACTCTCGAATCGCTGAGCTAACCACTGCTTTTCAGCGAAGGAGGTGATATGCATGAATTCTGGGCCAAGATCACCACAATATGTCTCTTCCAGTGCCTCGATAATTTCCCGCAACGGTGCTTCTTGCTTACCGATATAGAGAGGACTTGTCTGAAATGTTGTATCAAGGTCAGCGTCGGTTAATCCATGAAAATGCAACTGCAGATCAGCAACATCTTCTCGAACCATAATGCCCAATGGATCTAATCTAGCTTGCTGATGACCCCGGAAACGGTACGAACTGATTAACTGAACAACCTTAACCTGCTTACGCTCATGCTCAAGATGAATGCCGCCAGACCCTGGAGCAGGTGTTGGTCGCGCTTGACGCCGACCGAGCAGCTCAAAGTGTTGAATTATCGTATCGTGAGATATATCCGGCGCGATTGACCCATTGGTCCGCGGTAGAGAGTCAAAAAAGCTGCTCCACTCCTCCGGCACACCATTTGGATCGTGCAGGTAAGTTTCGTAGAGTCCTTCAATGTAGGCTGCGTTTCCACCAGAGTAGTGGGAGGAGCTGAGGAGTTGCTCCATTAGGCCCTCAGGCATTGATGATATTTCCTTTTTGACATCAGATTTTGCCGCCATTTTAAAGCCGAAAGAGGCCTACGGCTAGTAAAATATCGGCAAAATTACACTTTTATAGTGAACTGAGTCGTTTAGGCCGCGTTGCGGATCAACATATTGCGTATATGGCCAATAGCCTTAGTCGGGTTTAGACCCTTAGGGCACACTTGGACGCAATTCATGATTCCATGACAGCGGAACACGCTAAAGGGATCATCTAGATTCGCCAATCGCTCTTCAGTAGCAGTATCTCTGCTGTCTGCCAAGAAACGATATGCCTGTAGCAAACCCGACGGGCCGATGAACTTCTCAGGATTCCACCAAAACGATGGGCACGCGGTAGAACAACAGGCACAAAGGATGCACTCGTAAAGACCATCAAGCTTTTTACGCTCTTCGGGACTTTGCAACCGCTCAATAGCGGGGGGCGGAGAGTTGTTGATCATGTACGGTTGGATTTTCTCGTATTGAGCGTAGAACTGACTCATGTCGATCACCAAATCACGAATGACTGGTAAGCCTGGAAGCGGACGAATCACTAACTTGTCCCCTCTCACGCATTCAGACAGAGGCGTTATGCAAGCCAAACCATTTTTACCTGAGATATTCACTCCATCAGAACCACAGACGCCTTCACGACAAGAACGTCTAAATACCAGTGACGGATCCTGAATTTTAAGCTTCTCAAGCACGTCGAGCACCATCAGATCTTTACCTTGAGTATCAAACTCAAAGTCCTGCATGAAGGGCTCAGCATCAACTTCTGGGTTATAGCGATAAATACTTACATTTAACATAAATCTAAACTCTCGTCTCGCAATATTAGTAGGTACGAATTTGTGGTTCAAAGGGTTCACGCGTTTTCAAGGTAAAGTTAACCGGCCGCTTACCAATTTTCTTACTTTCCGGGAAATAAACTGAGTGGCACAACCAGTTTTCATCATCACGCTCCTGAAAGTCCTCTCTGGCGTGCGCCCCCCTACTTTCGGTGCGCCCTTCAGCAGAAATAGCCGTAGCATAGGCCGTTTCGAACAAGTTCTGTAGCTCGAGAGCCTCAAGCCTAGCTGTATTAAATGCGTTACTCTTGTCATCAAGATAGACATTTTCAACCCGTAGACGGAGCTTGTCTAGCTTTTCAATGCCGGTCTTCATGTAATCGCCACGTCGGAATACACCAAAATAATTCTGCATAATCGTTTGCAACTCAGCGCGTAAAACCGCAGCGTTTTCACCACCGCTAGACTGATTAATTTTATTCAAGCCAACCATAGCCCGCTGAATATCTTCCTCAGTGGCTTCTTTAAGCGTAATACCCGCACTCAGCTGCTTCTCAATAAAGATACCTGACGCACGACCAAAGACTACCAAATCAAGCAGCGAATTACCGCCCAGACGGTTGGCGCCATGCACAGACACACAGGCTGCTTCGCCGCAGGCATAAAAGCCCTCAATGACCGTATCTTTGCCCTCTCTATCGATCGTTAGAGCCTGGCCGTCAACGTTAGTCGGAATGCCACCCATCATGTAGTGACAGGTAGGTACTACAGGAATAGGTTCTTTCACTGGGTCTGCATGAGCAAAGGTGCGTGAAAGCTCAAGAATACCCGGCAGTTTTGCATTGAGCATCTCTTCACCGAGATGGTCTAGCTTGAGGTAAACATGATCGCCATCTGGCCCACAACCACGACCTTCAAGAATCTCCAGCACCATTGAGCGAGCAACCACATCTCGACCGGCAAGATCTTTGGCATTTGGCGCATAACGCTCCATAAACCGCTCACCATCTTTATTAATGAGGTAGCCACCTTCTCCGCGGCAACCCTCTGTAACTAGCGTTCCAGCACCATGAATGCCGGTGGGGTGGAACTGCCACATCTCAATATCTTGGACCGGAAATCCTGCACGCAATGCCATTCCAACGCCGTCACCGGTGCAGATATGTGCATTGGTAGTTGATGCATAAATACGGCCAGCGCCACCCGTAGCAAACACTGTCGCCTTTGACTCTACAAAAACCGTCTCTCCACTTTCAATATCAATAGCCACCACACCAACCACAGCACCGTCAGCATTTTTGACGATATCAACGGCAAACCACTCATTCAGAAAGACAGTTTTATTCTTCAAATTTCCTTGGTACAGAGTATGTAACAAGGCGTGACCGGTTCTGTCCGCAGCCGCACAGGTTCGCGCTGCCTGTCCACCGGCACCAAAGTCTTTAGACTGACCGCCGAAGGGACGCTGATAAATCCGCCCTTCTTCTGTTCGCGAAAACGGCAAACCCATGTGCTCAAGCTCAAAAATAGCCTCAGGACCGGTCTGGCACATATATTCTATGGCTTCTTGGTCCCCAATATAGTCTGACCCCTTAATGGTGTCATACATATGCCATTCCCACTTATCATTGGGATCATCACTGGCGATAGCGCACGTAATACCGCCTTGTGCAGAAACCGTGTGAGAGCGAGTGGGGAATACCTTAGTAATAACTGCTGTTTTGTAACCTGATTGCGCCAACTGCAGAGCTGCACGCATACCTGACCCACCGCCGCCAACAATGACAGCGTCAAAACTCATTTTTCTTAAACTACCCATTCAATTAAAGTCCCCAGAGAATTTTGATTGTCCACACTAAATAAAAGAGGATTATGAGTGCTAACCCTAACTGCAAAGTGTTACGGAGCCCATTTGCTTTTGGCCCTATCAATCTGACTGTAATATAGTCAGTTAAAACGCACCGCATACCAATCCATGCATGGAAGGCAACCGCCGCTACGGTAACGAGTGTAAATACACGCATCAACAAAAGATTATTGAGTTCGGACCATTGATCGTAGGTCAGTGCTGGGTTAGTTATTAAGTATCCGACTATAAAAAATAAGTAGGCGGCCATCACAATTGCAGTGATGCGCTGAATTATCCAGTTACTGGGCCCTGTAAATGTAAATCGAGCAAGAAAGTCCATCATAAGATCACCCAGCCTGTTAGAGCCGCTATCAAGGCTACAGCTACCGCGACCGCGATCCACGCACTTATTCTGCCGCTGTTAAAGCTTTCTTCACCAACCCCAAGATCCATAATGAGGTGCCGGATGCCAGCCACCGTGTGATAGGTAATAGCGGCGAGGCTACCCCATATCAGGAACTGAGCAAGCGGAGATGACAATATATTCGATGTTGCGTCAAAGCTTTGCTGTGACGCAAGGCTTTGATCGAAAAGCCACAGAAGGATTGCCAACGCGAAAAGAGTAGCCACCCCTGAAACCCTGTGCAGGATAGATACGTAAGCGGTAATTGGAAGCTTCATTGTTCCAATATCGAGATTAACTGGTCTTTTTTTATCTACCACGCATCACCTTTTGGTTGTTCACCGAAGTAAAGCAACTCTGTCATTGATTTTAGCCTAAAATTGAGTATCTAGCGGGTTCGTCCTACGAGTGCGGAGTGCCCGTCTTTGATTCGGCGCAGTATAATGACAAGGGGATTCAATTTCAAATACCTTTGGCAGGTGCTGGACTCAAAGTTACCCTTTGACACACAACTACTGTACACGCTATTGCAGCTATACTCTGTCTGACTGACTTTTACGGCAACTTAACTGTTAAGAACATTCAAACAATGAATGTTGGTTATCCCTAACGCCCAACCTGCCTTACTTTAATAGCCTAAGCACTCCGTAGACTGCATGCCATTGGTTGACAATTTTCGCTGAGCATTTATAGTTGCGGGCTGAGTTTTTGACCAAACAAGTAAGTTTTTTGAGGAACAAATATGACAGATCGTAAAGCTACGCTGACAATCGATGGCGAAACCCCTATCGAGTTGCCCGTTCTAAAGGGTACAAGAGGGCAAGATGTCATTGATATCGGAACTCTAGGTAGCCATGGGTACTTTACTTATGACCCTAGCTTTACTGCAACAGCGTCCTGCCAATCTGATATTACTTACATCGATGGTGAGAAAGGAATTCTTCTTCATCGAGGCTATCCGATTGAAGTGCTTGCCGACAAGTCGGACTACATCGAAGCCTGCTACCTGCTCCTTGAGGGTGCTCTGCCAAATGCTGAGCAAAAAGCGAAATTTGAACATACCATTAAATATCACACCATGGTGAACCGCTCGATGGAGCATTTCATCAGTGGCTTTAGATATGATGCTCACCCAATGGCTATGTTGTGTGGCCTAGTCGGAGCGATGTCATCTTTTTACCATGACTCGCTGGACATTACCGATCAAGAACACCGAACAATATCAGCGCACCGCTTGATTGCAAAAATGCCGACGATCGCCGCTATGTGCTACAAGCATTTTGTTGGCCAGCCTTATGTATACCCCGACAATACGCTCTCTTATTCTGAGAACTTCCTGCATATGATGTTTGGAACACCCTGTGAGAAGTATGAATGTCATCCTGCCCTTGCCAAGGCAATGGACAGAATTTTCTTATTACATGCCGACCATGAGCAAAATGCCTCGACGTCGACGGTTCGCATGGCTGGCTCATCAGGCGCTAATCCGTTCGCCTGTATTGCGGCTGGTATCGCGGCTCTTTGGGGGCCTGCGCATGGAGGGGCTAACGAAGCCGTTCTGAGCATGCTTGATGAGATTGGCCATGAAGATAATATTGAAGAATATATTGCTAAAGCCAAAGACAAAAACGATCCATTCCGCTTGATGGGCTTTGGCCATCGTGTATATAAGAATTATGACCCAAGAGCTGTTGTCATGCGTCAAACCTGTGATGAGGTTCTTGAAGTGCTTGGCGTAGAGAACGATCCGCTATTTAGACTGGCTAAGAAACTTGAAAAGATTGCTCTTGAAGATGACTACTTTGTCAGTAAAAAGCTGTACCCAAATGTCGACTTCTACTCAGGTATTATATTGAAGGCCATGGGTATTCCTGAGGAAATGTTCACCGTGATTTTTGCTACTGGCCGCACCGTTGGCTGGATCTCACACTGGAACGAAATGATTACTCACCCCTACCGAATTGCCCGTCCTCGCCAACTCTATACCGGGGCTGATGTGCGAGACTACACACCGATTGACGAGCGTTAATTTAACGGAAACTTTCGGTTAAGAAATAAGAGAGAGAGGCAGCCAAAACTGCCTCTCTTTTTTTTGCGCTCTAAAAATGCCTAGATAATTAATACTGACCCGAGACTATAACTACCAACTTCCAAATATCGATTTATATTGCTTCAGCCGCAACCAACTTTTCAACTTGCTGATCTGTATGATGATCTGAGGATAACCAAAGATAAACTGTCGGCAACACAAACAGTGTGAACAGCGTTCCAACCACCATACCGGCAACTAGAATAATACCAATACTATTGCGCGCTTCAGCACCGGAACCCACCACTAAAACCAAAGGTAGATGACCCAAAACTGTAGCGCCTGTCGTCATCAGTACAGGACGCAAACGTGTTGCCGCACCCTGTTTAATTGCGTCTAACTTACTTAACCCCGTAGCCTGCATTTGGTTGGCAAATTCAACGATTAAAATGGCATTTTTAGAAATCAAACCCGCGAGCGTTATAAAGCCCACCTGCGAATAAATATTAATACTGGTTAAATCTAAAAAGGTAAATAACATAGCGCCAGAAAATGCCAATGGGACTGAACCTACAATTACAATCAGCGGATCTCGGAAGCTATTAAATTGCACAGCTAAAACAAAAAACACCACGATTAAGGCAATACCCAGAACCCCTATAAGTGTATTGCCCTCCGCTCGCATCTGTCTTGATTCTCCAGCATAGTCCAGCGTGTAATGATTGGGTAATATATCGCTCGCGGCTAGCTCAAGAGCAGTCAGCGCCTGCTCTCGTGTCATACCAGGAATAACGCCGCCAAACACTCGAAAAGAGTTTTTCTGCTCAAACTTACCCAAAAACCGCGGTGCCGCAGTTCGCGTTAACTTGGCAATCGCCGACAGTGGGACAAGATCTCCGGTCGCGGTGCGAATCTTAATGTCCATCAACATATCGGGATCTGAGCGCAACTGTCGATCAATCATTGGAATCACGCGGTAGGCCTTTCCACTGAAATCAAATCGATTCACATAATTGCCGGATAAAAGAAAGCTCACTTGGCGACTAATATCACTCAGATTCATCCCCAAGTCAGCTACTTTCTCACGATCAATTTCAAACTTAGCCTGGGGTAAATCGATGCGCAAGTCGGTATCAGCAAACATGAAAACACCGCTGGCATAAGCTGCTGCCACCATCGCTTCAGCGTAAGGTAGTGCGACTTCAGGACTGTCTGTAGACTGCACGACCAGCTCAATATCAAAATTACCTGCTGTGGGTAAGGCCGGGCTGAGTATTGGAAAGCTCTTAACGCCGGTTACTCCAGACAAGTTAGCAAAGGTTTGCCAGCGCAGATCATGAACCGTAACATCACGCTTATTATATTCGACGAAATTTTGACCGCCAAAGCTGCTCGATGGCAACACTATCTGCCACATATCTGCCGTTGCTGGCAATGACGCCATTGCATCCACAACATCACCCATGTACCTCGTCGTGTAGTCCAGAGAGGCTTCTGGAGGGCCGCTGGTAATGACCGATATCGAGCCCTGATCTTCGGTGGGCGCTAATTCCTGCTTAGAGAGCACGAAAAACGGGAGTATTAACAGCGTAAAAAAGATCGCGACAACGGCAATCTGTGCGTTATTAGCAAGGGTGACGTCGAGCATTTTTTTATAGCGGTTTTGTAGCATTAAGAAACGCGCATTGACCCAACGCGTATAGCGCCCTTCTTGGCCTCCTTCAGCACAAACATACGCGCTCATGATCGGCGAAAGCGTTATCGCTACCACGCCTGAAATCAATACTGCAACTGCCAAGGTAAAGGCAAACTCTTTAAATAACACTCCGGTTAAACCAGATAAAAACCCTATTGGGGCGTAAACCACCGCCAGCGTTAATGTCATTCCTACAATTGGGGCTAACAACTGGCGAGAACTTTTCAAGGCCGCCTCAGTGCGACTCATCCCTTCACGCATAAACCGACCAACATTCTCCACCACTACGATGGCATCATCGACCACGAGACCTACGGATAGCACAATCGCTAAAACTGTCAGCAGATTTAGCGAAAAACCCATTAGAGACATTGCTGCTATGGCCCCTAACAATGAAATAGGGATGGTAACCAACGGGACTAGGGCTGTGCGTAAAGAGCCCATAAACGCCACCACCACAATGCCGACTAACAGTACCGTCTCTATTAGAGTGATAAAAATCTCTTTGAGTGCATCACGCATATAGGTAGTGATGTCGTAGCCGACTTGGATACTCATCCCCTTGGGGAGGGTCGGATTAATCTCATCAATTACCGTATAAAGGCGGTCTGCAATGGCTATTTCGTTAGCACCCGGCAAGGGCCAAGCCGAAATAAAGATAGTTTGCCGCTGATTTATACGCGCATCTGTTGTCCCTTCTTCTTCGCCCAAACCGATCCGTGCGATATCCCCTAACCGCACCTGAATCCCATTTGTTTCACGTATCACCAATCGACGAAAATCATCAACGCTCTGCAGCGCAGTATTGGCAAGTAAATCAATTCTCTGCGATGAATTCTCTGTACGCCCCATGGTGGCAATAACATTATTACTGCGCAGTGCCGCTTCAATCTCGGTGGCACTTAAATTGAAGGCCTCCATCTGATCGGGCTTGAGCCAGACGCGCATCGCTGGCAGTCTCCCGCCAGGCAGAGCAACACGCTGAACACCGGGAATAGCGGCGAGTATAGATGTGACCCGACGACTAAGATAATCAGTGGCTTCTGCTCGGCTAATACCCTCATACACCACATCTAGGTAAAAACCGGCATTGGGGCGGTCTGCCCTGGATACCTCAACTGACGGATCTTCAGCGCCTACTGGTAACTCAAAACGGATTTGGTCAAGACGAGTTGACAACTCTGCCAGTGCGCTTGTGCTGTTTTCATTAAGGTTTAACCAAACGGTGACCACACTAAAGCCTGCGGTAGTGACTGAATCGATGTAATCGATGCCAGGCACAGTCGAGGCAGCTCGCTCAATGGGATCAGTCACAAAACCTTGCACGACATCCGCTGGCGCACCAACATACGGAGTACTGATGACCAGCGACGAACTTTCAATTTGCGGGAACTGTGAGACAGGAAGATTTGAAGCGGCCTTTAGGCCCATCAATACCAACATAATGCAAATGGAAATAGATAGCACCGGCCGATGAATGAAAACGTCAGTCCACTTTGGTTTACTTAATCTTTTATCTTCTAGATTGTCTGCTAGTTGCTTCGATTGAATACTCATTATGCTTATTCCATTAACGGGGCAGTAGCTTTAAGCACCGCGCTGGTCACAACGGCATTAACAAGGATATTCTCACGCAATTTGAAAGAACCATTGGCCGCAACCCTCTCGCCGATGCTCAATCCACTCAACACCAGCACTTTCTGATCGTTTTCCGAGCCCAGCTCAACTGCCCGCCTTGAAGCTCGCTCAGGGGCATCGGCCCCCTCTTCCGAGGGATTTAACACATACACATTGGCACCCATCGCGTCATAGCGAATAGCTGATGCTGGCACTTCTATCAGACGAGAAATTTCTCCAAGTTTTGCGCTAACGCGCACAAAAGCGCCGGGCAAGAGACCCCTATGGGCGTTCGCCTCCGCACGATAACGTACGTTACGCGACTGTGAATCAACCCAAGAATCTCGTGCGATAACAATCGCTTCACTTTCAGGATAACCTACCATACTGACACTATCTCCGACCGCCAGACTCGCCTGTTGTTGTGGCAGGTTAAAATCGATCCAAAGTTTGCTTTCGATACCAACTAATCGTGTAATTATCGTACCCGCCGCAAGATATTGACCCTGTTTTAATTCGTGCAATCCAGTGTTGGCGTCAAAAGGCGCCAGCAGTGTTTTTTTCGCAATCGTCGCATCTAACGCTGCGACTTTAGCTGACGCTGCATTAAACTGCGCAGTGGCATTATCTAGTGCCTCTAGCGAAGCAACCCCCGTCTTCGAAAGTGCCGTGTTGCGCTCCAGCAATAACCTTGCGATCGTAGCGTTGGCGGTCGCTGCGTCACGCTGTGCGAGCTCCTCGGCAATATCAAAACTCAACAAAAGCTGTCCCTTGCTGACTTGGGCGCCTGGCTCAAAACCTACTTTTCCGATACGCCCAGCCAATTCATTACTCAAATCAACCGAGCTCTTTGCAACCACCTCACCTGTTGCCATGACCGTCTTCTGCCAGTTCACTTGCTTAGCAATAGCCAGCTCGACTGATTCCATGGGCTCAGGGAACGAATTTCCAAAAGCAATAGCTGCTTGAATCTGGTTGTATTTGAAAACAGACAATGCCAGCACGACACTCAAACAACCGCCTATGACAATAGACCAGCTTTTCACTTTCATATTAATTCCTTTGCATTAGAGTTCGGGCGAGAGTATTTGTGCCCTAGGTGATTAACCGACAGGACCAGAGTGAAAGCGAAATTCAGTGTCAGGTGCTTCAATTAGCTCTTGCTCACATTGTGATATTACGGCTATACGTTGGTCAATAGACTCATTGCCTGCGGCTTTTGTCGCTAAAGCTAGGTAATCTTGGTAATGGCGAGCTTCAGATTTAAGTAAGGACTGATAAAATTCTTTTAATTCGTTATCTAAATGTGGCGCAATTTTAGCAAACCGCTCGCAAGATCGCGCTTCAATAAATGCTCCGACAATAAGTACGTCCACCAGACGGCCGGGATCATCCTTACGAACCACTTCCCTAAGACCGGCAGCGTAACGAGACGCAGAAATGTGCTGGTAGGGAATATCGCGCCGTTTCATGATTTTGATCACTTGCTCAAAATGGCGCATCTCTTCTCGCACCAATCGTGACATTTTGTTCAACAACTCAAAGTTATCGGTATAGCGATAGATCAAATTGAGCGCAGTACTCGCTGCCTTTTTCTCACAGTTGGCATGATCGACCAGCATGATGGCCTGATTATTCAAGGCGTTTTCTAACCATAGATCGGGCGTAGCGCAAGGCAAAAAAGCCTCAATATGTTGGATATCAGTCATAAATAATTATCTTAGTAGTAACCTTTGGTACCCATTCAACCTGAACATGAGCTCTCATTTAAGGCGCCATTCTGTCAACTAGAACTTCGCCATGTCAATCCGATCTTCATTTTTCTCCCAGCCCTGGCTTTACGACACTATTTAATCGCAATATTAGAACTCTAAATATTACTGATTGAGGCCAGTAACGCCTCATAACTGCTAATAATCGGCTGGTACTGCGCTGGGTCGTTTTTCGCTTTTTGGCGATAGTGGCCGACGATCCGCTGCCAGTATTGTTGGTGGTCTACATCTGACCAATCCCACATTTTATTGCCGGTATTGAGGATTTCATCATCTGCGCTTTTAGATACATAAATACCTTCATAAAAGCGATTGTTTTCAAAAATAATACGCTCATCTTTTAACTTAAAGCCACTATTAATTAATGCGTCTCGAACTGAATAATTCCCATGAACACAACAAATTAACAGATCAAATGCCGTATCAGGTGCAGATACAGATAGGCTACTAATGAATTCAATAGTTTGGCGGGCGCCGACACCCGCAATAATAAATAGCTGTGAATCACTATTGGGCACAACAATGTTTTTGACATCATCGCAGCAAACTTGCCATGTATATTTATCAGGTGGACAATTTTTTCTTAACGTTGCTTCCAACCTTTTCATTTGCTCGGCCAGAACATCGACAAAAATAACCTCTCCAGCACGCTCCCTCTTGAGTAGGGACATGCCAAGTAAACCATGGTCACAGCAACAATCCCATATCGTTTCATAGGGTTGTAGGAGCATGCTCTCTAACTGGCTGAGCCTGCTGCCAGGTCTCAATAGCCTTTTATTGTTATTCATTTTAAATTGCCGTAACGAAATGTTATCTCAGCAGAGGCTTTACACCTCATTAGTATGCTAAATTTTGTGTACGCACTAACCAAGTAGCTCTTGGCTGCGGACTCTAACCTTAAATTATGGTTTTGTTAACCCAATAAATATTAATCTAATCGTTTTAACTGACAGAGCCTTGTGTAATTTTTTTACCTGATAACATTACTCGACACTCTGGTCTTTTTATCACGTTTTTAGTGCACGTTTTTGCGCTATTGATTGGCAGTACCTGGGCATTGCCTTAGTCTACTCTAAAACCCGATGAACAAAGTCACATCGTATGTATTTGCTTGGACTCACAGTCGCCCTAACAATTAAGACTAATAGCGGTTATATACTTTAAGCCTGTAACTAAACTACGGATTAACGTATAATTTCTCGCGAAAATAAGAGCCATTTATGGCCTAGAATTACTATATTAATGAAACAATAAGGAGAAGCACACCGTGCTAGAAACCTGCCGTGGGAGATTTAAATGAACTTATATTCAGAGTACATGGATGAAGTCGCCACCCGTAAAAAGGACCTAGGATTAAATCCAAAGCCAATTGACAGTGCTGATTTGCTGGCAGAGATTATTGCCCAAATCAAAGACACCGGGAATGAGCAGCGGGAAGATTCTCTGAAGTTCTTCATTTACAATGCGCTGCCAGGCACAACCAGTGCTGCTGGGGTGAAAGCACAATTTTTGAAAGAAATTATTCTGGGTGAATCTGTCGTTGCAGAGATCACAGCAGAATTTGCCTTCGAACTGCTCTCGCACATGAAAGGCGGCCCCTCTATTGAAGTTCTGCTCAATCTTGCTCTGTCTAACGATGCAGTCGTTGCCAAACCAGCCGCTGAGGTTCTGAAAACTCAGGTATTTTTGTACGAAGTCGATACCGATCGCCTGACCGCCGCTTTTAAAGCCGGTAACGCCATCGCTAAAGAGATCCTAGAGAGCTACGCACAAGCCGAGTTCTTTACCAAACTGCCAGAAATCGACGAGACCATTGAAATCGTCACTTATATCGCCGGCGAAGGCGACATCTCCACTGACTTGCTGTCTCCAGGTAATCAAGCGCACTCACGTGCTGACCGTGAACTGCATGGCCAGTGTATGGCGACCCCCGAAGCCCAGCAGGAAATCGTTGAGCTGCAGAAGAAACACCCGAACGCCAAAGTAATGCTAATCGCTGAGAAAGGCACCATGGGAGTGGGCTCTTCACGTATGTCCGGCGTCAACAACGTTGCCCTGTGGGCCGGTAAGCAAGCGAGCCCATATGTACCATTCATCAACATCGCTCCAGTTGTTGCAGGTACCAACGGTATCTCTCCAATCTTTTTGACCACCGTTGACGTTACCGGTGGCATCGGTCTCGACCTGAAAAACTGGGTTAAGAAAGTAGACGCAAAAGGCGACACCGTTTTTGACGATAATGGCGATGCCGTGCTGGAAGAGGCTTATTCAGTAGCTACCGGTACTGTACTTACTATTAATACCAAAGAGCACAAGCTCTACAACGGCGACACAGAGCTGGCGGACGTTTCTTCTGCGTTCACACCGCAAAAAGTTGAATTCATGAAGGCTAGCGGTTCTTACGCTGTTGTCTTCGGCAAGAAGCTGCAGACCATTGCAGCTAATGTTTTGGGGGTTAAACCCGCTCTGGTTTACGCACCATCGAAAGAAATTTCTATTGAGGCCCAAGGCCTGACCGCTGTTGAGAAGATTTTCAACAGGAACGCTCTGGGCGTAGCTTCTAATACCCCGCTGCACGCCGGTTCTGACGTTCGCGTTAAAGTGAACATCGTCGGTTCTCAAGACACCACTGGCCCTATGACTTGTCAGGAACTGGAAGCCATGGCGGCTTCTGTGATCTCGCCAAGTGTTGACGGTGCTTATCAGTCTGGCTGTCACACCGCTTCTGTTTGGGACAGCAAGGCAAAAGCCAACATTCCCAAGCTGATGTCGTTCATGAACAATTTCGGTCTGATCACCGCGCGCGACCCTAAGGGCGCTTACCACCCTATGACCGACGTAATCCACAAAGTGTTGAACGACATCACCGTGGACGACCGTGCCATCATCATCGGTGGTGACTCACATACCCGTATGTCCAAGGGCGTTGCTTTTGGCGCAGATTCGGGCACCGTAGCTGTAGCACTAGCTACCGGTGAATCAGCTATGCCGATTCCTGAGTCTGTGAAGGTTACCTTCAAGGGCGGCATGAAGAGCCACATGGACTTCCGCGATGTGGTGCACGCCACTCAGGCGCAGATGCTCAAGCAGTTCAACGGCGAGAACATATTCCAGGGTCGTATCATCGAAGTACAGATCGGCACTCTACTGGCCGACCAAGCTTTCACCTTCACCGACTGGACTGCAGAGATGAAGGCAAAAGCCTCTATCTGTATCTCTAACGATGAAACCATGGTCAAATCGCTGGAACTGGCTAAGAGCCGTATCCAGATCATGGTCAACAAGGGTATGGAAAACCATGTGAGTATGCTGCAAGGCCTTATCGATCTGGCTGACAAGCGTATCGCTGAAATCCAGTCGGGAGAGAACCCTGCTCTGGCTCCAGATAACAATGCCAAGTACTTCGCAGAAGTGATTGTTGATCTGGACCAAATCGACGAGCCAATGATTGCTGACCCGGACGTAAATAACGAAGACGCCTCTAAGCGCTATACCCACGATACTATCCGTCCAGTGTCTTATTACGGCGGCACCAAAACCATTGACCTGGGCTTTGTCGGTTCTTGTATGGTGCACAAAGGCGACATGCAGATCATCGCTCAGATGTTGCGCAACCTTGAAACTCAAGGCGAGATCAACTTCAAAGTACCGCTGGTTATTGCGCCACCCACTTACAACATCGTTGATGAGTTGAAGGCCGAAGGCGACTGGGAACTGCTACAGAAATACGCCGGTTTCGAATTTGACGATGCCGATCCTAAAGGCGCCGCTCGTACGCAGTACCAGAACATTATGTACTTAGAGCGCCCGGGTTGTAACCTGTGTATGGGTAACCAAGAGAAGGCTGCTAAAGGCGATACGGTACTGGCTACCTCTACTCGCCTGTTCCAAGGCCGTGTGGTTGAAGATACTAATGAGAAAAAAGGTGAGTCACTGCTGGCCTCTACGCCAATGGTTGTACTGTCTAGCATCTTGGGCCGTATCCCAACCATCGAAGAGTACAAAGCCTCCGTTCAGGGCATTAACCTGACCGACTTCGTGCCACCTTCAGCAGACCTGAGTGTTGAGCCACAAGCTGTGCCGGTGAGAGTTATTGGCTAGCTTCTGGCTTTTAACTGGCTCAATAAAAAAGCCCCGTAGATCAGTAACTACGGGGCTTTTTTATTGAGTGAATACCTATAGTATATAGCTTACATATAGGCATTGCTGGTGTCACTGTGATCCGTGACATCCTTGACCCCTTTAAGCTCTGGGATTTTTTCCATCAGGGTCTTTTCAACACCTTCTTTGAGCGTTAGGTCAACCGCTGAGCAACCCTGGCAACCACCACCAAACTCAAGTACTGCGTATCCCTCATGGATTTCTGCAAGAGAGACAACGCCACCATGCGACGCTAACCCAGGATTAATCTCGTTGTACAGCAAGTAGTTAACTTTGTCTTCAACGGGGCTATCATCACTGATATTAGGCAACCTTGAATTGGGGGCCCTAATCGTTAGCTGACCACCAAATTTATCTTCAGCAAAGTCAACCTTAGCATCATCCAAAAACGGAATGCTGCGCTGCTCGTAGTAGCCATTGAACTTGCCGTACTCGACAATTAAATCTTCTTCGTTGTGCTCTCCTGGACGGCTATAAGCTATACAAGTTTCAGCTTTAGGCGTGCCCGGGTCCGACACAAACATACGTATACCTATACCTTCGCAATTCTGTTTATCCAACAGGCCTGCCAAGTATTCTTGGGCTGACTCTGTAATTGTTACATTTAACATAATGATGTCCTGTTGCGTGGTACGCTCAAAGTATGAGTCTATTTTACGCTATACGGATGGTTTGGCAAAATATGATTATCAAACCACACTAATTTTTCCACCAGCACCCTATAACTGTGACTAAATAGGCTTTTGATGCTAAAGTCTTGGGCTGGGTTTTGCCCAATAATCTGATCCGTCATCCAAAGAGATCAGTATCTTTCTGCAACCATAGCATTCAATAGGGAAATCAAGTGCCCGAAGACAATCAACACCACAAAAAACCCGGATTAGGCGCTATAGTTTTAAGTATTCTTGCTGCCGGTATTGGCGTGCAGAGCGATAAAAACCGTGAACGTGATTTTGCTGGCGGTAACCCCCTCGCGTTCGTTGTAGGTGGTTTTATCTTCACTATACTTTTTATTGTTTGCATAGCACTGGTTGTTGGCTTGGTGCTGAGTCATTCAGGGAATTAATCCTAAGCAACAACATTTAATCGATTAACTAGTGACTTTTATGCCGTGCCCTTGTCTTACTTTATTTAGGCAACACCCTCAAAATATCACCGCAAAATTTTTTGCCTAAAAATACCGATTAATTTTGCGTTAAGCGTGACTCAGCTCACAACTTTAACAAAACCCGATTTAAAAAACCTTATCATGCCCTCACACTGGTTCTGCTCTAACTATCCAAATATCTCGAGGTTATTATGAAATTTTTAATGTTTGCATTAATTACTACAGCGTTACTTTCTAATCCAGCAACATCTCAAGAATCACATAGCATGGATGACATGAAAGACATGAAAGACATGAAAGACATGAAAGACATGAAAGATATGGAAGATATGGAAGAAAAGAAAGAGGAAGGCATGGAAGGCATGGAAGAGAAAGGCATGGAAGGCATGGAAGGTATGAAAGAGAAAGCGATAGAAGGCATGGGTTGCATGTGATCTTAAGGGACGGAGTAGCCGAAGATTACTTCGGCTACTCCGTCAATCTTAACTACGGTAAAAATCTTCTACCATAAATTCATCATAGCTTTGAGTGTCACCAGTAATAGCACCCAAGTAGCCAGCGTTACGCGTTAATAGCTGAGATGCAAAAAATTCGGTCGTCGCAATTTTTTGACGATAAAAGCGATCTTCACTGCCTTTTTCAATGTGCGATTTAGCCGCGATAGACAACCTAACTAACAACCAATAACCCACAGAGTTGCCAAACAACATCATGAAATTGTAGGCTAAAAACTGCGAACTACTTGGATTGGCTAACACATGGTCTAAAGCCGATTGGCATTGAACAATCGCTGTCTTCAGGGCCAACAAAAGACTATTGGTGCTGGTGCAGCCGGAAGATGTGGTTTGCGCTGTAGTTGTCATCTCAGCCAGAAGATCGGCCAGCCCCTCTCCCCCGTCACGTAAGCATTTACGACCAATAAAATCTAATCCCTGAATACCATTAGTGCCTTCATAAATGGGTAGAATTCTCGCATCACGCATGTGTTGAGCGGCACCGGTCTCTTCTACAAAGCCCATACCTCCATGCACCTGAACGCCAAGCGACGTAACCTCCATAGAGACTTCGGTGCACCACCCTTTGACTAGAGGGGTTAAAATTTCAACCAGTCTTTGATCGTACTGCTGTAAATCATGGTCAGTGTAATGATTACTGCGATCCTCAGCCGCTATTGTATAGAACGATAGGGCGCGTCCCGCTTCGGTCAGACCTCTCATTTGCAACAACATGCGCTTCACATCGCCATGGTGGATAATCGGGGCTCGCCCCTCAACACCTTGGACTTTTCCTTGTACTCGGTCAGCGGCATACCAAACGGCCTGCTGATAAGCGCGTTCGCCTATGGCAACACCCTGGTGCCCTACTGACAGTCTGGCATTATTCATCATGCTGAACATACACATTAGGCCCTGATTTTCAGGCCCTACGAGATAGCCAACCGCCCCGCCATTGTCACCGTAAGCCATGGTACACGTGGGGCTGCAGTGAATACCTAACTTATGTTCGACACCCACCGCATACACATCGTTACGTTTGCCGGGAGTTCCATCGGCATTGACCAAAAACTTGGGCACCAAAAATAGTGAAATACCATGGTTTCCGGCAGGTGCACCCGGCAACCGAGCCAATACCAGATGTATTATGTTGTCAGTTTGCTGATGATCGCCCCAGGTAATATAGATTTTTTGGCCTGAGATCAAATAGTGTTCGCCATTGGGTTCAGCCTTGCATTGAACGGCTGAGAGATCTGAACCGGCCTGCGGCTCAGTCAAATTCATTGTCCCAGACCAGGCTCCGCTGATCAGGTTGGTCAGATAGGTATTCTTTTGATCCTCTGAGCCATATAGGTGAATGGCATGAATAACCCCACGAGTGAGCATGGGTAACAAACTCAAGCCCATGTTGGCCGACTGCAACATTTCTTGAACCGCCACATCAACCACACCAGGAAAGCCTGAACCGTCGTAATCGGTTGAACCACTCAACCCACTCCAACCCGCTTCTACCATCTGTGCGTTAATACCATCCAAAATGGGGGCCGTAACTACCCCACCATTCTCAATATGCGTTTTTTGTCCATCCGCGATAAGATTTGTCGGCGCAACTACCTGTTCAAAAAACTTTGCCGCCTCCGGCAAGATAGCGTTCAGCATATCCAGACCCACGTCTTGATAACCGGGCAATTGACTATGTTTCTCATAACCGACGAGCTCTTCAAGGATGAAAGAAAACTCTTGAACTGGGGCTTTATAAGCTGACATTGGTGGCACCCTCAAATAATAGCGATATTGTAACAATTAGATTAGAAGTAAATTTTGGCAAGTGTCTTATTTACCAAGACCAGTGTAAACCTAAAAGAATGACTCATTAGTCTATCTCACCACCGGAAATTACCCAGAATTAAGGCGGTTCTTGAATTTTAGGACTAACTGGAAGATCAATACTATATCTTTGACCAATAGTACTATTAAGCCCTTATGATTTAACTAAAAGTGTGTCACCTGATATAAAAGAGACGTGATTCAGGCCTTGCAAAGTAAGGCCTGAACCCTTGATCGGGAGTATTAAACGCCGAGAAACTGATCCGCAGTAAGGTCATAACAAGTACTATCAAGATCAGCTACTAAGGAAAGGTTTGGCCTAATTTTAGGTAGTTCGTAACGGAAGAAAAACTGCATTGCCGCAACCTTGCCGTCGTAAAACGCATCGTCTGCAGCATTACCCTTCTGCTTTCCTTCTAACGCTGCAACAGCCTGTTTCAGCCACATCCATGCAATCACTAAGTGCCCCATGGCATCCAAGAAAATAGTCGCATTAGCCAGGGCCAAGGATGGATCTGTAGCTTGCCCGACAGCAGCGATGGTTTCTTCTGTTAGGGTTAAGTATTCGTTGAGTTGACCGCAAAAAACACCTAATTGAGAATGCCCTGCCGCCGAATCAATTGTTGCCTGCATTTCTTCACGAAGAATCTTCACTGCAGCACCATCCTGCATACGTACCTTGCGACCGAGAATATCAATACCCTGAATACCCCAAGTGCCTTCGTGGATATGGTTTAAACGGTTATCTCGATAAAGACGTTCAACGGGATACTCACGGGTATAACCATAGCCACCCAATACCTGTATCGCCAACTTATTTGCCTCTAGGCAGAACTCTGAGGGCCAAGACTTACAAATAGGCGTCAACAAATCGAGCAGCAAATCACGCCTCTGGTTGCCGGCATGGTCAATGGAAAGTTTGTTAGTATCGATTAACTCAGCACAGTAATACATCAAGGTCTGCGCGCCCTCAACAAAGGCTTTCTGAGTCATTAGCATGCGCTTAATGTCTGCGTGCTCACTGATCATCACTTGCGGATCTTCCGGATTGCGATTAACCAATGGCCGCCCTTGGGGTCGATTTCGCGCATAATCCAACGAATATAAATAGCCACCAAGTGCACTCATCACAGCTGACATGCCGACTGAAATACGCGCCTCGTTCATCATGTGGAACATATTAGCCAGACCCTGATTCGCCTCTCCGACCAGATAGCCAATTGACTCACCAGCCTCACCAAAGTTAAGCAAACAGTTAGTCGCACCGCGACAGCCCATCTTGTGATTTAAACCGGCCAGCGCTACGTTGTTAGAGTCCCCAATACTTCCGTCATCATTAACTCGGTTTTTAGGCACCAAAAATAGAGATATGCCTTTGACCCCTGAAGGCGAACCGGGAATTTTTGCCAACACCATGTGAATAATATTCTCAGTAATATCTTGCTCGCCACCAGATATCCACATTTTAGTGCCGCTAAGCGCGTAAGAGCCATCAGGTTTTAGTTCAGCCTTAGTACGAATGTCTGCAAGCGACGAACCCGCCTGAGTTTCAGATAAACACATGGTGCCGAACCACTTGCCATCTACAAGGTTAGGTAAATACTTAGCCTTGAGTTCGTCAGACCCACAGACATTGAGCATGTTAGTGACGCCCTTAGTCAGAAATAGGTAAATATGGGCAGGATTGTTAGCGCAAACAAACATTCCGTTAAGCGCTTGATCCATCATCCATGGCAGCTGCAATCCTCCAATGTCCGCATCGTAGGCGGTGGCACACAAACCGGCTTCCTGATAAGCCGCAATAGCATCTTTGAGCTCCGAAATCGTTTCGACTTTTCCATCCACAAATTTAGGTTCATTGGCATCTAGCTTAGACGCACAGGTTAAAAACTGATCTTCAGCAACCGTCTGACAGAGATCTAACATAGCGTCAAGAGATTCACGATCATAGTCAACATAACGCTCTGACTCGAGAATCTTTTCTAACCCTAAGGTTTCATAAAGTACGAAGTCGAGATCTCGACGATTGACAATCATTGACATGGTTATTCCTCTTATGTTTTTTTGATAACGAGTGGTGTCTGCCCTTTAGCCCGTATTTCTTGGTGCCGCCTATGCACGACTAAATTATAGCTTAACCTTTATTTATGCAGATACGGTAGGCTAACTGCTTTGGGCTTAGTTTAACAATATTTGTCTTTTATATTCGTCATTATTATCCTTTTATAATAGGCATAAACCGCCTTATATTTGACGACGAGTTTTTGTTGCGCGCTTTTCTCTTGTCGGTAAACTAAGGGAAACAAAAAGTAAAAAATAGTAAAGAGGGTAAGAAACTATGATCGCACTGGATCAAATCAACTGTGTTGCTGACATTAGCCGCTACCAAGCAAAAATAAATGGCCACCGAATTGCTCAAATTTTTGAAGGTCGTGAAACCACCTACTCAGAGCTTGATCATATGGCCAATCAGGTCGCCAATGGCCTTATAAAAGCTGCTTGCGAACCGGGCACACGCATTGGCTATATTGGCAAAAACAGCGACTACTATTTTGAAATAATGACCGGAACCGCAAAAGCTAACGTAGTCATTGCCGGTGTTAACTGGCGACTCGCCGCACCCGAAATTGCCTACATCCTGAATAATGCCTGTATCGACATATTGTTTGTGGGCGCTGAATTTTATGATGTGATTGCACAAGTGATGCCATCTATTGGTGAAATTCGTCAGTTTATCGCTATTGATGGCGGCCACAATGAATGGCCTGCCTATACAGAGTGGCGTGACGCTCAGGACGCAACTGATCCCATGCTGCCCATCGCCTTAGAGGATGACGCATTACAACTTTATACCAGTGGTACCACTGGCCATCCAAAGGGTGTGCAGCTGACCAATGGCAACTATCTTGATGTTCTGGATCAAGCCGCTAATGGCGGTTGGGGTGACTGGGACGAAGGTGAAGCAAGCATTGTTGCCATGCCTATCTTCCATGTTGCTGGCGTTAACGTGGGCCTAGTGGGCTTAGCGCAGGGACTGACGAATGTTATTCTCAAAGACGTTGACCCTGTGGTTATATTGGATTTACTCGAGAAATACCGTATTAAATATGCCTTCTTTGTACCTGCAGTGATTCTATTCATGAGTTCTATTCCAGGGGTTCGTGACCGCGACTTTTCTAACTTAGATTTTCTTCTGTATGGCGCAAGCCCCATTTCTGAAGACGTTTTAATGACTGCAAAGGACATTTTTAAATGTGATTTCTGTCAGGTCTACGGTCTCACTGAAACCTGCGGCGCAGGTACTATTTTGCCCCCCGAAGATCATGACCCAGCGCTAGGTAAACTCCGCTCATGTGGCAAGCCAGCACCCACTGCTGAAGTGCGCATTCTTGGCGAAGACGGACAGACCATGCCTGCTAATGAGGTTGGTGAAATCACTTATCGCTCAAAGAGCCTTATGAAAGGCTACTGGAAGAATGATGAGGCCACCGCTAAGTCTATTCAAAACGGATGGTTTTACACCGGTGATGCCGGCTACCTTGATGAGGACGGCTACCTGTACATTCACGACAGAATCAAGGATATGATTGTCTCTGGCGGCGAGAATGTCTACCCGGCTGAAGTAGAGAATGCCCTGTTTGACCATCCTGCAATTGGCGATGTAGCGGTTATTGGTGTACCCGATGAAAAATGGGGGGAGGCGGTGAAAGCGGTTGTTGTACTAAAGCCCGGCATTACAGCTACTCAAGAAGAGATTATTGCGCATTCTAGAACC
>CAJJAU010000061.1 GCA_905182275.1 gamma proteobacterium HTCC2207 | reverse complement strand
GTGACCGGCAGCATCGGTATTTTAGCTTTGGCATACTCATCCTTTCTATGCACGGCTAAGGCCCAAAAATGCGGTGGCGTCCAGGCAAAAATAATCAACACTAGCAGTAGGGCATTGTGGTGAACCTCACCTGTAACAGCGGTCCATCCCAAGAGCGGTGGTGCTGCGCCAGCTAAACCTCCGATGACAATATTTTGGGGCGTTGCACGCTTCAAAAACATGGTGTAAACAAACGCGTAGCCTACTAGTGACGCTAAGGTTAGCCAAGCAGTAAGTACATTAGTGAAAACCAACAAAATCGCCATTCCAAGCATACCGGTAATAAGCGCAAATATAACCGCATTCTCGGTTTTGAGGCGTCCCTGAGCAAGCGGACGATTCAAGGTACGCGCCATCTTGTCATCCACGTGCCGGTCTACAATATGGTTAACCGCCGCCGCCGAACCCGCGCAAAGGGCTATGCCAAGGTTACCGAAAATAAGTACCGTAATAGGAACTGTCTGATCAGTCGCTAACAGCATACCAATGAGCGATGTCAGTAACATTAACGCAACGACATTAGGCTTGCACAATTCCAAATAGTCGCGCCAGCTCACCGCAATAGTATTTAGCTCAGCATGGGACATTGAACGTTACTCCAAGAACTTGAGGGTATTTCATAAAACCACGATACTCTAACGATCCGGCGAGTATTTTAGCAGATGTTTCAGATCATCAAGTAATCCGTCTCCATCTTGCTCTTTGGTGTAATACAGAATGCTTTTCTGGTCCGGAGTAACCACAAAGTGCCGCGTGTCCTGCATATCCCAGTCTGCAGAACTACCAACAACAACCTGAGCAAAATCATCTGCGTTAATGGGTAGTATAGTCAAAAAGGGATGGACCATTTTTAACAGGGCAATTTGTTCAGCATCTATTGTCGCTGTGTTGGGTAAATAAACCCTTTCTACTCTACCGGTCGATTTGCCAAGTAACATGTGAATCTGTCGGCTATTAACCAACATATCTTCGCACACGGTGTCACAACCTACACCACCAACAGTAACCACTTTCCATTTTGGCTTTTCAGTAACCTCTAGCTCACTTAGCACCGGACTAAAGTCGAGAGTGGGTTTAACCAATTCGCCTATGTTGGTTGTCCCAAGCATTGATATCATCTGCTGTCGCTGCTCTTCAGTTTTTGGCACCATGATAAATCCGGCTAGGATAACGCCACCTACAATTAGCAGCATTAGCCAAATTTGGTATTGAAAGCCGCGTTGTTTAGCGCTGATCTCAGTCTTGTCACTCATGCTTCACAGTCCTTTCTAGTTCGACCCAAGGCCATTATTTTGATTTTATCCAACGGCTAACATTAGAGTTCGCGATCAATGTCATCAGTAATAGCACCGCGGCCATTGCAAACCATTGCACCGCATAGCCTGTATGTTTCTCAGGCTGAACAGCAACGGTAACCCACCCGGTGTCCAGAGCACCTATAGAATCAGCATCAAGACGTAATTGATAGGCATAAAAATCATCACCAAATAACTCTGCTGCCCGCTCTACCGTCACCCAGCCGACACGGCTCGGCCATTCTGTCACAGTGGTAATTCCGTCGTCTAATCGATAACCTCCACGAAGATTATGGTATAAAACGCCGCGCAGTTGCGCTTCTCCACTAATCGACTCTACTTGAGGTAACTCACGCCTATCAAGAGATGCAGCAACCCAGCCTCTATTAACCAGCACTCTCTGGGACCGACCATCAATGATTAGGTTCGGCAGACTCATTACTTCAAGAACTTCATAGCCTGGCCTACCGTACTTGACTCGATTGTCCAAGAACACTCGTCGTTCGCCATCCAATTCACCACTTAGCCACGCAGATCGATACTGGTGGTTTTGGCTCTCGAGTAAATCCTCCAAGAGTGCCGGCACAGCCTGCTGGTTGGTACGGAACTCATTAACAATACTGCGCTTTTCTTCAGCGCGCTCAAGTTGCCAAAACCCTAACACTATAAGAAGCGGAAACAGCACCAATGAAAAGACAATGATCTTCGCATTGAGTTGCCACTCAAATTTTTCGCCAGAAAATTGGGGGTCTTGCTTCATTTGTGTTTAAATTCCACTCTTTTTCCGAGGCCTAACAATCATGATTTTAAAATCAATTATCGTTATTCTATTTCTCGCCATCCTTGCGAGCTTGTTTACCGGACTGCGTTTTCTGGTCAAAGACCTGGGTGACTCTAAGCGTCGACTATTTAACAGCCTTGGTATGCGCGTGACGCTCGCCGCCATGCTTATTGCAACCATAGTGTATGGTGCTGCTACAGGACAGATTGGCAGCCAGGCTCCATGGGATAAACAACTTCGTCCTGATACTACACAGACAACACCGCAACGTTCGACTAAGCCCTAGTTTTTTATAGTATAGATAAAAACGGCCAGGAACTACCTAGCCGTTTTCGTACTGCGCTGCGCTAATCAGCTAGCCAAGCACATAGACAATAATAAACAAGCCTATCCAAATCACATCGACAAAGTGCCAGTACCAAGCCGCCGCCTCAAATCCAAAGTGATCACTTTCACTGAAGTGTCCTTTTAGGCCGCGAAGAAAGGCGATTAACAGCATAATCGTACCCAATGTCACGTGCGCGCCATGAAACCCGGTGAGCAAGAAGAAGGTCGTGCCATATATTCCTGAATCTAAGGTTAAACCCAACTCTTGATAAGCATGAATATATTCTTCAGCCTGAAGAAACAGGAAGAAAACGCCCAAGAGAACAGTAAGACCCAACCACCTAACGAACTTCTTGCGATTACCTTCTTTCAATGCATGGTGCGCCACGTGGACTGTGCCGCTTGAGGTTATCAGTACAATGGTGTTCCACAGCGGTAACCAACTCAGCATCTGGGTCCAGCCAGGGAAACTCATCGCTTCTTGAGGCCCTATAAATTTCGCCGCACCTGCATTAACAGCTTGATCTGGTGTCACTAGTGGCGGCCAGGTAGCATCGTAGCCTGACCACAGATGAGTAGCGTTAGCTATAGCGGCATCGGTAGGCGTATCATCAAACAAACCAATAGCAGCTTCGCCACCAATCCAAGGCCCGACCAATACCCTTACATAAAACAAAGATCCAAAGAAGCACACAAAGAACATCAATTCGGAGAAAATAAACCAATACATGCCCAACACATAAGAGTACTTCAACTGGTCACTCACGATGCCCTGAGTGTTTTCTTCGATGACCACACTCCACCATTTATACATAACCGCAGCCATAATGGCGGTGCCAATCAAGAAAACAGTCGATGTGCCGCCCTCAATAACCCAGCTGGCTGCGCCAAACGCCATCGTTCCAATGCCCAAAGCCGCTAATAAGGGAAGCTTGCTTTGCTCGGGTACGTAATAACTACCTTCTGTTGACATCTTTGTTCTCCATTTACTGTACTTGTGAGACCTGCATCGGGACACGGTCTGTTATATCAAAAATTGTATATGACAAGGTTACTGTGTTCACACTTGCTGGCAAGTCAGGATCAATAATAAAGACTACCGCAAGCTCTGCTTCCTCTCCAGCCGCCAAAGGCTGGTTGTTGAAACAAAAACATTCCGTTTTGAGAAAATAATCAGCGGCACTATTGGGGAGCACATTTGGAATGGCTTGCCCAATCATGTCAGAGCCGGTGCGGTTCCTGGCATAAAATACTATCTCTTTGGACTCTCCAGGATGAACCGTGACCTTATGCTCAACTGGGAAGAAATCCCAAGGCATGGTTGCATTGTTAGTCGCCACGAACTGAACTTCGACTTCGCGTGAGGTATCCACGGTAATTTCAGTTGCGGTGTAAGCGCCTGCAGTTTTGCCGCCAATCCCTGTAATCTCACAAAACAGATCATATAAGGGCGGCAAAACAAAGATCGCAAACATAAACATCACAACCACACCGAACATCGATTTTATAACCACGCTGCGGTGTGTCTTTGAACTATTCATTCTACTATCTCCCCGTTACTTAACCACAGGAGGCGTAGAGAATGTGTGGAACGGGGCAGGCGTGGGCACTGTCCACTCAAGTCCTTCCGCACCTTCCCAAACCTTAGGATCACTGATCGGCTTACCCCACCCAATCGTTCGGATGACGTTGTATAAAAACAGAAGCTGGGCGCCACCATACATAAACGCACCTATACTAGAAACCATGTTCCAATCTGCAAACTGCAGTCCATAGTCAGAGTAACGTCGCGGCATGCCCGCAAGGCCTAAGAAATGCTGTGGCATGAAGGTAATGTTGAAGGCGATAAAGGCGATCCAAAACTGCAATTTGCCCATGGTTTCGTCGTACATTCTGCCACACCATTTCGGTAGCCAGTAATAGACCGCAGCCGTACCACTGAACACTGCTCCGGCTACCATTACATAGTGGAAGTGCGCAACCACAAAATAAGTATCGTGATACTGCGTATCCGCTGCCGCAATTGATAGCATCATTCCAGTGAAGCCGCCAAAGGTGAACAGAATGACAAAAGCAATACTAAATAACATGGGCGTTTCAAAGGTAAGTGCCCCTTTGTACATGGTTGTCACCCAGTTAAATACTTTTACGCCAGTTGGAACAGCAATCAGCATAGTGGCGTACATAAAGTACAACTCGCCAGCAATTGGCATACCAACAGTAAACATGTGGTGAGCCCAAACAATAAACGATAAGAATGCAATCGATGCCGTGGCATAAACCATTGAAGAGTAGCCGAACAGAGGCTTACGGCTAAAGGTTGGAATAATCTGTGATACCACACCAAACGCCGGCAGAATAATGATGTAAACCTCTGGATGCCCAAAGAACCAGAACACGTGCTGGAATAATACCGGATCACCGCCGCCGGCCGCATCGAAGAAGCTTGTCCCAAAATTGATATCCATTAACATCATAGTTACAGCGCCGGCCAAGACTGGCATTACTGCAACGAGTAAAAATGCAGTGATTACCCAAGTCCAAACAAACAGCGGCATCTTCATGTAGGTCATGCCAGGAGCGCGCATGTTCATGACGGTAGCAATAATATTGATTGAACCCATGATGGATGATGCACCCATTATGTGTACTCCGAAGATAAAGTAATTAACCGTATCCGGGGCATAAGTAGTAGACAGGGGCGCATAGAACGTCCAACCAAAGTTGGGGCCGCCGCCTTCCATAAATAGGGTCGAGACCAAGATTGCGAAAGCAAAGGGAAGAATCCAAAAGCTCAGATTGTTCATCCGCGGTAATGCCATGTCTGGCGCACCAATCATCATTGGAATCATCCAATTAGCCAGACCGACAAAGGCCGGCATGATTGCACCAAACACCATAACCAAACCATGCATTGTGGTCATTTGATTAAAGAACTCGGGTTTTATAAGCTGCATTCCCGGCTGAAAGAGTTCAGCCCGGATAACCATGGCAAATGCTCCGCCAAGTAAGAACATAGCAAAACTAAACCACAAGTAAAGGGTACCAATATCTTTGTGGTTAGTACTGAAAAGCCAGCGATTAAAAAAGTTTTTTGAAGGTCCGTGAGCCATTTAAGATCTTCCTCTATTGATTTTGTTTGTAATTGAGAACGTCAATTGGCTGAACAATGTCACCCATGTCGTTGCCCCAAGAATTGCGTTTGTAATGAATCACCGCAGCTATATCTACTTCTGAAAGCTGATCTGCAAATGACTGCATGGCAGAACCCGCAACACCGTTAATCAGAATGCCAATGTGCCCCTCAACAGGCCCGGTGACAATTGAACTGCCAACAAGTGCTGGGAATACGCCAGCGATACCCTCTCCAGCGGACTGGTGACAACCGGCGCAAGACACGGCATAAACAGCCTCGCCTTTAGCCATTAGCTCTTCATTGGTCCACTCTTTACCAATAGTTGACTGATAAATAACCGCTTCTTCTTTCTTTCCGGCTAGCCATTCGTAGTATTCAGCCTCTTCCTTTACCTCAACAACTACAGGCATCCGCGAGTGGTCCTTACCGCATAATTCTGTACAGGCTCCGACGTAAACGCCAGGCTGATCAGTTTTTGCCCATGCCGCAGTGAAAAGACCAGGAATAGCATCTCGCTTCACAGCAAAGTCCGGCACCCACCAGCTGTGGATAACATCATTACCGGTGATCAAAAAGCGTACTTTTTTGTTGGCTGGGATAACTAATGGCTGGGTTACTTCACGAAGATAATGCTCGCCCTTGGGCGCACGGCCGTACTGTTCGTCCTGCGAAGTGCGCAATTCACTCATGAATTTAACGCCTTCACCGATATACTCATACTGCCACTTCCATTGATATCCTGTGACCTTGATATCAATATCTGGGTTTTCAGTATCGTAAACCTTAAGCAGGGCAGTTGTCGCTGGCACCGCCATAACAATCAATATAAGAGCTGGAACAATAGTCCAGAGAATCTCTACAGTCAGGTTTTCATGGAAATTTGCTGCTGTAACGCCACGAGATTTTCTGTGCGCGTACATGATATAAAACATGAATCCAAATACCAGTACACCGATGACGGTACATACCCATATCATAATCATGTGAATGTCATAAGCAGCCTGACTGACTTCTGTAACGCCTCTAGGCATGTTGAGATTCCACGCTGCATCTTCGGCGCTAGCGCCGCCCGCAACGAGTGATAAAATCGCTGGACTCAGCAGACCCAGGAAAAGCGCTCTCGCTCTTTTCGACATCGGTTTTTCTCCGTGATAATTCAAAAAATATAATTTCCATGTACCGCGGCAACTTTTTCTATGTCGTTGAGCTGGCGCGGCGCGATTGTAGCAAAACCATATACGTTTCACTAGCCGCAAAGCG
The DNA here is from genome assembly GCA_905182275.1 of gamma proteobacterium HTCC2207. Classification (GTDB taxonomy): domain Bacteria; phylum Pseudomonadota; class Gammaproteobacteria; order Pseudomonadales; family Porticoccaceae; genus HTCC2207. The sequence continues at coordinate 16,458 of CAJJAU010000061.1, read as the reverse complement.
ATCAAATACAGACCTCTCAGTCAGTTTTTGCGTTTTTTGGCTAGAATTTTGAGCGCACTGCCATTAACCCTTAGGATCAACAATGCGGATTGGGCTAATTTGCCGAGCAATCTCTTCGTCAGTCGTGTTAACTCGGGTTTCAATTTCCCGCGGAGAAGACGCCATACGCATCTCATCTTTAAAGCCACAACTAACACACTCGCGAAAGTCCACCCCCTCCTCAGAGAACGCCTGCAGCTTATCCATTACAGAGCACTTTGGGCAGACAACACCAGCAATAAATCTTTTTTTAGTTGAAAAAACCATAGCAACCTACTCACAATAGAGGTTCTCATTATATATGGCATTGCTCAATATGGATCACTCTATTCGCTCCCACGCCGGAATTTCTCCAAACTTAAGTCCGCGCGTCTATATTGATCCTGCCGCGACGGTGATTGGCAACGTCACTTTAGGCGAAGACGCCTCTGTTTGGCCGGGTGCCGTTATTCGCGGCGACATGCACTCTATTTCCATCGGCTGCAGAACCAGCATTCAAGACAATGCTGTGCTGCATATCTCTCATGCCTCTGACTTTAATCCGGGCGGTTGGCCGCTGATTATTGGAGACGACGTCATTGTTGGCCATGGGGTTATTCTCCATGGCTGCAGAGTTGATAGCCGAGTTTTAGTAGGCAATGGTGCGATCGTTAATGACGGGGCGGTAATTGAGAGCGAAGTCATTATTGGCGCAGGGTGCGTAGTGCCGCCAGGCAAGACACTGGAGAGTGGTCACGTTTATGTTGGCAGTCCGTGCAAGAAGCTACGTGCAGTAACAGAAAAAGAGAAGTTGTTTTTTACCTATTCACCAGCCAACTATGTGAAACTAAAAAACCAATACTTGGCAGAAATGGAGTCCTAAGTAGGGGGTTATAGCGTTTCTCGAAGCGATGAGATAACACCTGCGGTTGCAGGCTTCACTCCTCGCCACAGATAGAAAGACTCTGCCGCTTGCTCCACTAACATTCCTAACCCATCAGACACCTCGGCACCTCGATTCGCCGACCACTTCATGAAGTCGGTTGGCCGTGCCCCATACATCATGTCATAACAGCATGTGCCTGATGCCGCAACCAAAGAATCAGGCAACACTAGTGGCTGCCCATTGAGCGCAGCACTGGTGCCATTGATAATGACATCAAACTCCTGCCCATCTAACATGTCCAGCCCACATCCAAGGATATAGCCAGCCTCAGCAAATTGCTTAGACAACTGAAGTGCTTTATCGACCGACCGATTGGCTATCACCACATGCTGAGGCTGTAAGTTGAGCACATTTTCCAGAACACCTCGAACCGCACCACCAGCACCCAACAACAGAACCCTTTTTGCTTTAATCTGCCATCCCAAGTTATTTATTATATCTGCCTCCAACCCAACGCCATCAGTAGTATCACCTAATATGCTGCCATCGTCCCTTTGAATTAAAGTGTTCACAGCGCCCGCTGTGGCCGCACGCATGCTGACCTCATGAGCATAATGAAAGGCATCCTGCTTAAAGGGGACGGTGACATTTAGCCCTCGCCCAGCGCGGTCAAAAAACTTGTCGGCCGCGGCTGCAAAACCATCAATACCTACCAACTGCGCCTGATAGGTCAATTTCTGCTGCGATTGCTCCGCAAAGAGGCGGTGTATTTGCGGCGACCTACTGTGAACAATTGGGTTGCCAAAGACAGCGTAATGATCATCCATCACACCCACTCCTTCGGCGTTAAGTACCGCGTATATAGCTCATCCTCAGGGGTGCCAGGTTGTGGAGTGTAGCTGTATTCCCAGCGGGCAAGTGGGGGAAGGGACATTAGGATTGATTCCGTTCGGCCCTTGCTTTGCAGTCCAAATAGAGTGCCTCGATCATGCACTAGATTAAATTCAACATAGCGTCCTCGGCGATACAGTTGGAATTGTCGTTCTCGATCACCAAATGGCAGCCCGCGACGCCTATTTAAAATAGGCAAATAGGCTGGCACGAAGCTATTGCCAATGCTTTTCATGAATGCAAAACTATCATTAAACCCAAGCTCATTAAAATCATCGAAAAACAGCCCCCCAATACCTCTCGCCTCTTGGCGGTGCGGTAGATAAAAATACTCATCACAATTGGCTTTTAGGCGCGGGTAAAGCTCTACCGAAAACACATCGCATGCATCTTTTGCGGTTTTGTGCCAATGCACACAGTCTTCATCATTGCCGTAGTAAGGTGTGAGATCATAACCGCCGCCAAACCACCACACCGGATCATTACTACCATTCTCCGCGACAAAAAATCGCACATTAGCGTGGGCTGTCGGCGCATAGGGGTTCTGTGGGTGTATAACTACTGAAACGCCAAATGCCTCCCAACTACAGCCGGTTAGTTCAGGTCGACTTTTAGTTGCAGAAGCAGGCAGTTGATCACCAAAAACATGGGAGAAATTGACGCCAGCCTTTTCTATCACCGGCCCTTCTGAAAGCACATAGCTGCGCCCGCCGCCGCCTTGCTCTCTGGTCCAGCTGTCTTCCTGCCACTGACTGCCATCTGTTTTTTTAAGTTGCGAACAGATGTCATCTTGCAGGCCTAGGAGATAATCCTCAACTGCTTGCTTGTCGATTACTTGATTTTTATCCAGAACGGATAACCTCTCCAGTCAATAAATTTTTGATCTCACTTTCTCTGCTCGCCCCAACAACGTCGCCGGGAGCATAAAAGTCTAAGCTTCCTGCAAAGTACTCCTCCACTTTAATCTGTGTGGTAGCCGCAGGCAAACCCTGGGGGTTCGCCGAGGTGGAGACTATAGCTCCACCAAAGGTATTACAAAGTGCAGAAACAACCGGATGAAGGGTAATTCGAAGGGCAACGGTGCCATGGTTTCCAACAACCCATCGCGGTGCAAAGCCGTTATCTGGAACTAGCCATGTTGTCGGCTGGCTAAGTGGAATCGCAAAGAGCTGCAGATATTTTGGCTCAAGGCCATGGAGATATTGCGAAAAATGCTCGACACCGCTGCCGATCAAAATAAGCCCTTTATCAACAGGACGCTGCTTTAAACAGAGAATTTTCTTTACTGCTTGCTCGCTAAAAGGGTCACAGCCAAGACCCCAAACCGCTTCAGTGGGATAGGCGATGACTCCGCCACCACCGATGGTTCCAGCAGCTTCGAGAATCTCAACGTGGCCGTGCCAGTCAATCATTGCAGGAATCAGCTATTTTTCAGCTTTTCCTGAAGAGCCGCATCTTTGGCAATAATCGCTTCTGCATTTGCTGCACGCTCTGCGACTAATTTCCGATGCATCTCAGGATCAGCAACGCCAATAATTTGTGCTGCCAGATAAGCTGCATTCTTTGCTCCCGCCTTCCCGATAGCAACTGTGGCTACAGGTATCCCACCAGGCATTTGCACAGTTGATAAAAGTGCGTCAAGGCCATCAAGAGAACCATTAATAGGTACGCCAATAACGGGCTTCAGGGTTATCGCGGAAACCGCTCCCGCCAAATGCGCAGCCATTCCAGCAGCACAAATAAAGGCCGCACAGCCGCGTGCATCAGCATCGGTAACAAAACTATGGGTGGCTGCCGGGGTGCGGTGAGCTGACGTAACTTTCACTTCGAAAGGTATGTCGAATTTTTTAAGGATTTCAAAACTGGCTTCCATTACCGGTAAATCGGAATCGGAACCCATTAAAATCGCAACGAAAGGTTTATTCATAATAAAGTTGCCCTAGGTCAGTAATCCCGCAGACTACCTCAACACTAGGTCATGTGCAACAGTCAGAAATAGCTTAACTGTGCAGCGGCTGGCTGCCTTAGCTTAATAGTTGGACTAGGGCTCAAATTAGTCGCTGATAAAATCCATTATCATTATCAATGGCGGAGCACAGTTCTAAGGAAACCAGGGCCTGTGCCAACCGTGCGGCGGGCCATTGGCTAAGGCGACTTAGGGAGTCTAAATCAACCGGATCAAAGCCAATCAGTTCTAGCAATTCTTGTTGGTCTGCATCGAAGCCGGAAACCGGCTTTGACTCTGGATTTTCTGGCGTCAGGGATTCCTTTAGCCGATCTAATCCTGAAGCTAATTCAACCACTATATCCGCAGCCTCTTCAACTAAGGTCGCGCCCTGCTTAATCAGTGAATGGCATCCCTTGCTCTGCGGATTGTGGATAGAACCAGGAATCGCGAAGACTTCACGGTTCTGTTCCAACGCTGTGCGCGCTGTAATCAAAGACCCACTTTTAACTGCAGCCTCTATCACCAAAACGCCTAAACTGAGGCCGCTAATAATTCTATTTCGCTGCGGGAAATGCTGTGGAAAAGGCTCAGTGCCTGGCTCAAACTCTGTCACCAAACAACCTCCAGAATCAACAATCTGCTCTGCTAGAAACTGATGTTGCTGTGGATATATTTTGTCAATGCCAGTAGCCATAACGGCAATGGTGCCTCCGTTGCTGGCTTGCAGGGCTCCTTGATGCGCAGTTCCATCAACACCCCTAGCGAGACCGCTGGTCACTGTGAACCCACTGTTAGCCAAAAAACGACTCCAACCTAAGGCGTTCTGCTGCCCAACCCGAGTCATTTTCCGACTACCAACAATAGCGATTTGAGGCATATGGAGCTGCTCAATTGATCCACGAACATAGAGTATTGGCGGTGCTCTGCTGATCTGCTTTAATAGCGCCGGATATTGACTGCTGGTCAAAGGGATAGCGATAGCGCCAACGCGGTCTAGTGCCTCTTGGGTTTTATGAAGAAAATCGTCCCAGTTTTGAGCATGATAACTGCCTCGAATTAATTTAGCCTGGTCTGCCATACCTTCTGGGAATAGCTCGGGCGGGCCTGTAAAAAGATCGGTGTAGGTTCCAGAGAAACCTAGCATCTGAGCTTGAACGCCAAGGCTCAAGACCTTTATTCGCTGCGCGATCATGACGAACTCAATCTCAGAGTATGGGTTAAGACGTGGCATTCCGGACGTGCCCTAGTGAAGTATTATTGTGTGTAAATTTTCCCATATAAATTCTCTATGGGTTTTTAACTATGTGCCCAGAAATGACCTGTTGCGAGGCTTGCAAAATTATTCCATGGCTCATTTTTTCGTAAACTGAAAAAACTAACAGGCTGCCAATGCGCCGCTCCGGAGCTTCTATTGTGCCCCGATCTCCCATCGTTTTTAGCCTAACACCTGGAATATAAAGATCTAGTAAATTCCCCGCCTCAAGCCCATGTAAGTGGCCTCGATTTAGAGCTACGATGTCCATCGCGCCGGCTGTGGTTCGGCCACTCTCAACACCACTCATAATTTTCCCATAAATAGCCTCTTTTACTGGCTTCACAGACAACCCTTTTACTGACGCCGGCCTAATTTCTTGGAATAAAAGATCACCTCGCCGGATCGCTGTTGTCGCTCGGGTTGCTTTCAGCATGGCGACGTTTTTTTCACTAGTAATCAACTTGGCAGTCCCTATTTGCATAACGCCATGCCCGAGGACTTCACCAGAATCGGAATCAAGATAAGAATCACCCTGGCGAAATACACCAATATTCTTAGTCGCTTCACTTAACATGCCATGAGCATAAAATTCATCCTCGCTACCAACATAGAGTCTTTCGTCAATGCCGGCCATAACATAGGGCGCGGCTTCGACTTGAGCCTCTGATTGAATTTTATTGTGCATTAGAAAATCGTTAATAATTTTAGTTGGAAAAGGCGCCATTGGCTTATCTCGCCCAACCTCTTTGATTGCTGGAGATCTTTTCTCATAGGCACGCTTGCCAATACTCAACTGCGGCGCTCCGTTGACATAGGACAATATAATTGTGTCTTGTGGGTAAATAAGATGCGGATTTTCTATCTGCGGATTGTTATGCCAAATTTCCGGCCACTGCCATGGTTGACTCAAGAAGTGTCCTGCGATTGCCCATAAGGTATCGCCCTTTTTTACTACATATTCGCTAGGAGCGTCGTCCTTAATAGTGGTTATGGGCTGTTCTGCCTGCAGAAATAAAGAAACACAAGCCAAAAACCCTAGCCCAGCCATTAGAAGTCTTCGCATCTTTTTACACCCTTGAATCCATTCATCGGATTTTAAATATAGACTGTTTGACGAATAAGCGTGGTCACAACATCACTTTTAATTCATTTAAAATCATCTTTTTGCTCACTTTGTGACTTAGTTCTCATAAGCAGCACCCCGATCAAAAAAAAATAGTGCGCTGCTGAGGTGAAAACGCGGTGAATTTTCCATTTTTACAAATACTTATTAGGTAAGTTCATCGTGTATAATACGAGTAATGAGCGTTAAGGACGTCTGCACGGATTAGCCGGTTCAGACGTAATTGAATTGAACTTAATATTTTAACTACCTGTTTACATTTATGACTGTGCTTACTATTTTGCAATACCCAGACCCGCAACTCCGCACCAAAGCGTCGCCGGTTGAAAAGGTTGATGGCGCCATCAAAAATCTCATCGCAGATATGTTCGAGACTATGATTGAAGCCAAGGGCATAGGTTTGGCCGCAACGCAGGTAGATGTTCATCAGCGCGTCATTGTCATGGATCTTTCTGAGGACAATACTGCGCCACGGATTTTTATTAACCCGGAGATTGAAGTTTTAGATGAAACCACTCAACTTTACGACGAAGGCTGCCTTTCCATACCGGGCTTTTATGAAACAGTTGAGCGCCCGTCAAGAGTCATGATTTCTGCGCTAGATGGCAATGGTGAGCCGTTTAAAGAGGAGGCTTGCGGCCTCTTAGCCATTTGCATACAGCACGAAATTGATCACTTAGAGGGTAAGTTGTTTGTGGACTATCTGTCCCCGTTGAAGCGACAAATCATTCGTAAAAAAATGAAAAAAAAGTAGGTATAGGATGCTTTTAAGGTGAAGGTTATTTTCGCTGGTACTCCAGGGTTCGCCGCTACCCATTTACAATCCATTCTAAACGACGATTGCTACCAATTAGTCGGTGTCTACACGCAGCCTGACCGGCCTGCCGGGCGTGGTAAAAAGATCACTCAAAGCCCAGTTAAAAGCCTTGCGATAGAGCATAATATTCCAGTTTTCCAGCCCTCATCTCTAAAAGAGTCTGAGCCACAACGAGAGCTCGCTGAATTAAACGCAGACATAATGGTGGTGGTCGCCTATGGGTTGATCCTCCCTCAAGCTGTTTTAAATACTCCCCGTTTAGGATGTGTAAATGTGCATGGTTCTCTCCTGCCAAAGTGGCGAGGGGCAGCTCCCATTCAAAGGGCAATTGAAGCGGGAGATGTTTCAACCGGCGTCACCGTGATGCAAATGGACGCGGGTCTTGATACGGGTGCAATGCTAACCATCTCTAGATGCGACATAGACAGCGATGAAACCAGCCTTTCGCTTTATGAAAAACTGGCTGTATTGGGCTCTGAGTCCCTCATGTCAACACTAGCAAAATTAAAAGCGGGTACCGCCATTGGCATAGCCCAAGATGATTCGCTAAGCTCTTATGCTCATAAAATTACAAAATCTGAGGCGCAGATTGACTGGGCAGAATCGGCAACTGATATTGATCGTCTCATAAGAGCCTTCAACCCAGCGCCCGCGGCCTATTCTTTGCTCGAAGGCCAGCGACTAAAGGTATGGTCGGCGATCGCTGTTACCTCACATCAAAAAGCTGCGCCTGGAGAAATCCTCTGCGCTGATGCCAAGGGAATATTAGTTAAATGTGGGGAAGATGCTATTTTATTAAATGAACTGCAATTAGCCGGGAAATCGCGATTGCCTGTTAGTGAAATATTGAAGGCGCGAGCAGCCAGCTTTGCCTGCGGGAAAATACTGGGTGTCTAAATCAACCAACACCAAACCTTTGAGCGCGCGCGTTGCTGCTGCGGAGGTGCTGGCCCACGTTCTGCGCGGCCAATCTTTGTCGGCTTTGCTTCCTAAATACGCCAGTCGGGTGCTCGAAAAGGAGCGCTCATTATTTAAAGAAATTTGTTTTGGGAGTCTGCGCTGGTACCCACAAATTGCACTCCTGATAAAACGCTTAGTCGAGAAACCTCTGCGGGAAAAAGACCTAGAAATACAGGGTCTAATTGCCTGTGGAATCTATCAGCTCATGCACATGAGAACCTCTGAGCATGCTGTAGTAAATGAAACCGTTGCTGCGACCAAAGGTTTAAACCGAGTGTGGGCCAAAGGCTTGGTCAATGCCGTACTGCGAACATTTCAGCGCGAGAAAGCCAGCCTTTTGCAAGAACAATTAGATAATAGCGTCTTCCAAACCGCTCACCCTAAATGGTTATTAAAAAAGCTAGAACAGGCATGGTCGCCTGATCTAGCTGCCGAAATTGTCTCCGGCAACAACGAGCGCGGCCCCATGACTTTGCGTGTTAACACTCTACGTCAAACTCGTGATGACTATCTTGAGCGGCTTAAAGCCACAGACATAATCGCAGAACGGACCCAGTATAGTAGCGTGGGCATTACTCTGGAAGCCGCCGTGGATGTCCTGCAGTTGCCTGGCTTTGAGGAAGGCGAAATCAGTGTTCAAGACGAGGCTGCACAATTGGCCGCATCATTGCTGCTACTTGAGCCTAATCAAATAGTGCTAGATGCCTGTTGTGCCCCAGGAGGTAAGACTTGCCATATTTTAGAAACTGAGCCGGGCATTAAGTCACTTTTGGCTATCGACTCGGAGCCTCGGCGGCTGCTCAAAGTGGAAGAAAATTTAGATCGATTAAAACTGCAGTCGGATCTCAAGGCGGCGGATGCCAGTGACTTAGACGCCTGGTGGGATAAAACGCCATTTGACAGAATTCTACTGGATGCCCCCTGCTCAGCAACCGGCGTTATTCGCCGTCATCCCGACATCAAAATTCTGCGCAAACCCTCAGATATTGATAAGCTTGCCGAGATCCAAGCAACACTGCTTGAAAGACTCTGGCAAACGCTCGCAAATGAGGGTATTTTAGTTTATGCCACCTGTTCGGTCCTTCCTGAGGAAAATGATCAGGTAGTCAAGGCTTTTGTTGGGTCGCGAGAAGATGTTGAGATAATGACAATTGATGCTAGTTGGGGTGAAATTACGGATTGTGGGCGACAGTTGTTCCCCACCACTGATGGCCATGACGGCTTTTACTACGCAAGACTACGTAAAATTGGCCGTCCAGTTTAAACGCTGGCAAAAAGCGGAATAGCGATGAAAATAATCATAGTGGGTGCAGGGCAAGTCGGTGGAACTCTCGCCGAAAATTTAGCGCGTGAATATGCCGATATCACTCTTATTGACATTAATGAGCGTGCACTTCGCTCTCTTCAAGATCGGCTAGATATTCGTACCGTTGTCGGGACTGGCTGTTATCCTGACGTGTTGGTTAAGGCCGGTATTGAAGACGCCGATATGCTGGTCGCGGTCACTAGTAGTGATGAGGTCAACATCATCGCTTGCCAAGTCGCATATTCTCTGTTCCATACGCCGACCAAAATAGCCCGAGTAAGAGCCTACAACTACACCAATCCAAAGTACAAAAGCGTTCTGTTCAACGATAAAAACATGCCTGTCGATGTAATGATCACCCCCGAGCAGGCAGTCACGGACTATATCCGTAAACTGATTGAGCAGCCCGGTGCTCTGCAGGTGCTAGATTTTGCCGATGGCGTTATCCAATTGGTTGGCCTGCGCGCTGTTAAAGATAGCCCGCTGGTAGGTCAAGAACTCCGCACACTCAAAGAACATATGCCCAAGGCTGACGCTCGTGTTGCAGCTATCTACAGAAAAGATAGAGCTATTTTCCCGGTTGGTGACACTGTAATAGAGGACGGCGACGAGGTATTCTTTATTGCCGCTAAAAAGAATATCCGTAAGGTAATGAGTGAGTTACGCCGCCTTGAAAAACCGTATCATCGCTTGGTAATTGCTGGCGGAGGTAATATAGGGTTTCGTCTAAGTAAAGCGCTAGAAGAACACTACAATATTAAAATTATCGAATTTTCACCTGAGCGCGCCGCCTATCTGTCAGAAAAACTTAATAGAGCTGTGGTACTAAATGGCTCAGCAACAGATCAAGAATTATTGCTCGAAGAAAATATCGACAAAACTGATGTTTTCCTGGCGCTCACAAATGATGATGAGGTTAATATCATGGCCTCCCTGCTGGCAAAGCGGCTGGGTGCAAAAAAAGTGATGACTCTCATCAGTAATCCGGTTTATGCCGAGCTAATGCAAGGTGGCGAAATCGATATCGCCATCTCTCCACAACAAGTAACCATTAGCTCGCTACTGACGCATGTGCGCCAAGGCGACACGGTAAGCGTTCACTCGCTACGACGCGGAGCGGCAGAAGCGCTGGAATTTATTGTCCACGGCGATGCCAAGTCGTCAAAAGTGGTGGGGCGCGCTATTGGTGACATAAAGTCTCCTCCAGGCTCTACGTTAGCAGCCTTAGTTCGTAACGGAGAGGTCATTATCGCGCATCATGATATCGTGATTGAAAGTGACGATCATGTCATTGTGTTCGTCGTTGACAAAGCAAACACCAAGGCTGTGGAGAAACTCTTCGCAGTCGGCTTCACTTTTTTTTAGGGCCAAGCCTTTATGCATATTGCAGTTATAGCAAGAGTTCTGGGCATGCTGCTGATGATATTCAGTTTGACTATGCTGTCGCCGATAATCGTAGCCTACCTCTACCAAGAAAATACTGCCTCAATGTTTTTCTTAGCCTTCGCTATTACACAAATAGTGGGCTTGGTGTTTTGGCTGCCGACAAAAAATAAGACCGGGGAGCTGCGCACAAGAGACGGTTTCTTTGTCACGGTTTTTTTCTGGTTGGTTCTAAGCGTTTTCGGAACTTTACCGCTGATGTTCTCAGAAGCCACTAATTTAGTATTTATTGATGCGCTGTTCGAATCTGTCTCTGGTCTGACGACAACAGGGGCCACTGTCCTTTCCGGACTCGATGACCTACCAAAATCAATTCTTTACTACCGCCAACAGTTACAGTGGCTAGGCGGTATAGGTATTGTGGTTATTGCAGTGGCTATACTGCCAATGCTAGGTATCGGTGGCATGCAAATCTATCGAGCTGAAACGCCGGGGCCAATGAAAGACGCTAAGTTAACGCCGCGTATCGCTGAAACCGCCAATGTCCTATTTAAAATATATCTAGCCCTGACAGCGGTTTGCGCTCTTGCCTATTGGTTAGCAGGAATGGATGGGTTTGATGCCATTGGGCACAGTTTTTCAACCGTCGCAATTGGTGGTTTCTCAACGCATGATGCCAGCATAGGTTTCTTTGACAGTGACCTGATTATGGCCATATGCGCGTTTTTCATGATCATTTCCGGCCTAAACTTTGCCCTTCATTATCATGTATGGCACAACCGTCGACTAAGCTTCTATTGGGCAGATCCAGAGGCACGTATGTATCTGTATTTGCTTCTATTTGGCGCATTGATAACCTGCCTATACCTCTACTTTAGTGGCACCTATGGCTGGGAAGACAGCATAAGTCTCGGGGTTTTCCAGTTGGTCTCAATATTGACTACCACCGGATTTACCACCACTGACTTCAACTCCTGGCCAACGTTCTTGCCCTTCTTTTTGATCTTCCTCTCTTTCTTTGGTGCCTGTGCCGGATCAACCGGTGGAGGAATAAAAATTGGTCGTATGTTAATTATGGCTCAGCAGGGCATTCGTGAGGTCTATAGGCTCATACACCCCAACGCGGTGCTGCCCATAAAGATACGTAACCGTCGAATTCCCGACCGTGTTGCCGATGCTATCTGGGCGTTCTTTGGTGTTTATTTGGGCGTGTTTTATTTGATGGTGTTGCTGTTGTTAGCGTCGGGTCTTGATTATGTTACTGCCTGGTCAGCCACAGCAGCTGCACTGAACAATTTAGGGCCCGGGTTGGGAGCCGTAGCAACGAACTATGCTGACTTGGGGTCCTTTGCAAAAGTTGTTTTATGTTGGGGTATGTTGCTTGGCCGGCTCGAAATATTCACGCTTCTCGTTCTATTTATGCCAACATTTTGGAAAAACTAGCCGACCGAAAATCTTTTTCACAGCCGACCATTACGTCTACTACTTTTGCTTGCGCGCTTGGTAGTAGGCTTCTTCAGAAATAGCATGATACGCCGTGGCTTGCTTTTGAAAGGCCTTGACTGACTCAGCAATACGCCGAGAAATATCCGAATCATCGGCCAGTTCTTCCAGCATGTCCTCAGAGATATTGCGCAACTCCGCAACAACCTCATCGGGAAGCTTTCTAAGCTGAACGCCATGGGTCTCGACAAGACTCACCAATGCTTCATTGTTTCGTGCGGTATATTCATCCAGCATATCCTGATTTACTGCTCGTGCCGCTGTCTCAACAATCGCTTGCAAATCGGCCGGTAAACTCGCCAGTGCATCTTTGTTAACAATTAGTTCCAGGGTCGGACCTGGTTCATGCCAACCAGGGTAATAATAATACTTTGCCACCTGATGAAACCCGAGCGCTATGTCATTGTAGGGGCTTACCCATTCTAATGCGTCAATGACCCCTGTCTGCATAGCCGTATAAAGCTCGCCGCCCGCAATAGTGACTGATATTCCTCCCGCTCGGGTGATTACATCGCCGCCCATGCCGGGAATGCGCATTTTTAACCCTTTGATGTCTTCCATAGAGTTGATTTCACGATTAAACCAACCGGCCATTTGTACTCCCGTATTGCCTCCCGCAAAAGGTACTAGATTAAACTCATCATAGAGCTCTCGCCATAGTTCTAGGCCGCCGCCATAGTGTAGCCAGCCATTCATCTCTTGGGCATTTAAGCCAAAGGGGACTGACGTAAAGAAAGCTGCGGCCTTAGCTTTGCCGGTCCAGTAATAAGACGCTCCGTGACCCATCTCCGCAGTGCCCTGAGACACCGCATCAAAGACTTCAAAGGCGGGCACTAACTGACCAGCGCCGTAGACCTTAATCTTTAGGCGTCCGGCACTCATTGCCGCGACTTTGCTAGCAAAATTTTCTGGGGCCAACCCTAATCCCGGGTAATTTTTAGGCCATGTGGTGACCAATTTCCACTTAAACATTTCCTCGGGCTGAGCTACTTGAGTGACGGTTGATTGGCTGTCATTATCTGCGCAACCAATCAGTAACATGGCCATAAGTGTGGCTAATACAATTCGCATCCTACTTCCTCTTCTACTGATGAAATGAATTCTTATTATTAAATGGCGGCAAGGTTAGCTGAGGCAAGAATTAAAATTTTAGTGCCCGCCTGTTCAAACCTTACGTGCACGCGTGCCCGGGGGCCATTACCTTCAAAGTTCAAAATCACTCCCTCTCCATAAACAGTATGGTTCACCTGTTGCCCCAACTGAAAGCCCGTGTCATCACCCTGATCACTGCGAATAGCACTGGCAGCATAACTTGTCGGTCGTGCGATAGTGTTCTGTAGCCGCACTTCTTCGATAACCTCTTTTGGAATATCGCGGACAAATCGAGAGACGGAATTAAATGACTCACTGCCATAAATAGAGCGGCTCTCAGCGAAGGTGAGATACAGTTTTTGCATGGCGCGAGTAATACCCACATACGCTAACCTACGCTCTTCCTCTAAACGGCCTGGCTCGTCCAGTGACATCTTATGTGGAAAGAGATTTTCTTCCACACCCGCAATGAACACTAGGGGGAACTCTAATCCTTTTGCACTGTGCAAGGTCATCAGCTGCACTGCGTCTTGGTCTTCATCGGCTTGGCGATCACCAGAGTCTAACGCAACTTGGTCCAGAAACTGAGGTAGCGTGGGCAAGTCCTTGTCCTCCGGCTCAAAATTCCGGCATGCGCCGATCAATTCCTCTAAGTTCTCCACCCGCGCCTGTCCTCGCTCGCCCTTTTCGCGGCGGTGCATCTCGATCAGCCCGCTATACTGGATTGCGTTTTCAGCCTGTTCAAACAGTGGCAACTCGTCAAGTTGCCCACTCATCTCGTTGATCAGCTGCAGAAATCCTGCGATTGCATTGCTCGCTCGAGCGGCCAAGCGCTTTTCGTCAACCAAAACACAGGCTGCGGTCCAGAGTGAGGAGGTGTTAGCCCTAGACAGTTCGCGCACCAGCTCAAGCGTGCGATCACCGATACCGCGCGGCGGCACATTAACGACACGCTCAAAAGCAACATCGTCATGGCAATTTAGCATCAATCGGAGATAAGACAGGGCATTTTTTATTTCTAACCGCTCATAGAACCTCTGACCACCGTAGATCCGATAAGGAATCTCCGCCTGCAGCAATGCGGCTTCCAACACTCGAGATTGCGCGTTTGATCGGTATAGAATTGCAGCGTCCTCGCGGCGATTGCCATCACTCACCCAGCTCTGTAATCGATCTGCAATGTATCGAGATTCATCGTACTCATTAAATGCGGCATATAGTGCAATTGGCTCGCCGTCTCCAGAATCAGTCCACAGGCTCTTACCAAGGCGTTCAGAATTTTTCGCAATAACCGCGTTAGCCGCTAAAAGAATATTAGAAGTTGAGCGATAATTTTGCTCTAACTTCACCGTATGTGTTCCTACAAAGTCACGCTCATAACTGAGGATGTTTTCAACTTTGGCTCCGCGCCAACCATATATAGATTGATCATCGTCACCCACCGCAGTCATTGCGCTCACTTTCCCTGCTAACAGTCTTAGCCAAGCATACTGAACGGCATTGGTGTCCTGGAACTCATCGACCAAAATATGTTGAAAGCGTTGCTGGTAGTGTTCAAGCACTTGCGGATTATGTTTCCATAACTCCAATGCCCTTAGAAGCAACTCGGCAAAATCAATCACCCCCAGTCGGTCGCAGGTCTCCTCATAACCACGATAAATGCGCAACATCGTGGCTATGAAGGGATCACCGCCCTCTTGGAAATGTGTAGAGCGCAGGCCTTCATCTTTTTGACCATTGATCCACCACTGGGCTTGCTTTGGTGGCCAGCGCTGCTCATCGAGATCCATACTACGCATGACCCTCTTAACTAACCGTAACTGGTCATCGGAATCTAAAATTTGAAAATTTTCAGGCAACTTAGCATCTCGCCAGTGCGCTTTTAATAAGCGATGCGCCAGACCATGAAAGGTACCTACCCACATGCCCCGCAAAGACATACCCAAGAGCTCATCAATACGCTCACGCATTTCCCGCGATGCTTTGTTAGTAAAGGTCACCGCCAAGATGCTGTAAGGGGAGACATTGTCGACCTGAATTTTCCAGGCGATACGATGCACCAATACCCGCGTTTTACCACTGCCGGCGCCGGCCAAAACAAGCAAATGCTTTTTATCGCTGGTCACTGCCTCTTCTTGCGCAGCGTTGAGATTTTTTAATATTGAGGTTACGTCCATAGGTCTGCATTCTAGCAACATACGTCATAAAAAAACGCGGTAGTGCGGCGTTCTTTTTTAGTTTTTTGTCTGCGGAGGTAACTTAGTAAGCGCATCTCGCATGAAATGGCACAAATCCATAGGAAAAAGCCGCTTTTTTACTACAAAACTGGCAATTTCATGCGTTTTCTTGTAAATTTTTTACATAAATAAATTTGGACAACCCATGAAACCTGCTGAACTCACACAAACCATTAGCGATACACTAAGCCGTTTACGTAAATCAGAGCTTAAGGTCGCCGATTTTGTACTGAAAAATCCTCTTGCAGTGATCCGCATGCGCATTGTCGACCTCGCAGAAAAGGCTGGGGTCAGTGAGCCAACAGTAGTTCGCTTCTGCCGAGCTGTCGGCTGTGGTGGTTTCCAAGACTTTAAACTGGCGCTCGCACAACAACTTGCTTCAAGTCCTAGTTACGGCCAAATTGCGGTAACCGATACAGATTCAACTCGCGAGTACACCTATAAGGTTTTTGATTCCACCGTAGATACCCTTTTAAAAGTTCGTGATCGCCTGGTCTTAGCAAATCTAGAGGCGGCCGTAGCAGCAATCTGTGCCGCAGGTCGAGTTGAGTTTTATGGCTTTGGCGCATCCGCCGCGGTCGCCTTTGATGCACAACACAAGTTTTTTAGATTACAAATACGGTCAGCAGCATACTCTGACCCACACCTACAAAACATGTCAGCCACCTCTTTGAATCCTGGTGATGTCATTGTTGCCATCTCTCAGTCAGGTCGATCTCAAGCATTGCTTGATTCCATGGAGTTAGTCAAAAACGCGGGTGGAATTGTCATCGGCTTGGCGCCGAGCTCATCGCCAGTAGCCAAAAGTGCAACAATCGCTATTGAGGTAGACGCCAAAGAAGACATACAGATATACACCCCATTGTCATCACGCATTGCACATCTTGCTGTAATTGATGTCTTGGCCATTGGGGTAGCACAGAAGAAAGGCCCGAAGCTACAAGAACATTTGCAACAACTTCAGGCCGGGCTTGCGTCATTACGGAGCTCTTAGCCTAACAGTACCGGCTCATTGAAGAGCGCTGACTCTAACCAGCTT
>CAJJAU010000060.1 GCA_905182275.1 gamma proteobacterium HTCC2207 | reverse complement strand
TTTGAGGGCCGAGAAGATGAAATTAATACCTGTATCGCCTGTAATCAGGCCTGCTTAGACCACACCTTTGGCGGCAAGTCGGTGAGCTGCTTGGTCAATCCAAGAGCCGCCCACGAGACGCTACTTAACTATCATCCTACCGCAACCCCGAAAAAGATCGCGGTTCTTGGTGCCGGCCCAGCGGGCATGTCCTATGCCACTGTTGCTGCTGAGCGCGGCCACGCAGTGACCTTATTTGACGCGGCCAGTGAAATTGGTGGCCAGTTTAATTTGGCCAAGCGGGTGCCAGGTAAAGAAGAGTTTTATGAAACCCTGCGTTACTACAAGCGCATGTTAGAAATTTATGATGTTGAGGTCTGCCTAAATTCTATGGTGTCCGCGGAACAGCTCAAGCAGGGCGGCTTTGATCACGTGGTGGTGGCGACGGGTATTACCCCGCGAACGCCAGACATCGAGGGCATCGATCACCCCAGTGTGGTCAGTTATATCGATGTGATTCGCGGTAACTGTGAGGTCGGCAAGCGTGTTGCCGTCATGGGTGCCGGTGGTATTGGCTTTGATGTATCAGAGCTCATTATGCACAGCGGTGTATCTGGTGCGCTTGATCGAGACGTATTTGCCAAAGAGTGGGGCATCGATTTTGAAAACCATCCACGCGGCGGTGTCACCGGGGTTGTACCTCAGGTCGCTAAAGCCGACCGTCAGGTTTACTTACTGCAGCGCAAATCTACTCCGGTAGGCCGTGGTTTAGGCAAAACTACCGGTTGGACGCATCGTATATCACTGGCTCAACGCGGCGTGAAAATGCTCAATGGCCTTGAGTACCATAAAATTGATGATCAAGGCTTACATATCAGCACTGACGGCATGCCTGAACTGCTTGAGGTCGACACAGTAATCGTGTGTGCTGGCCAGCTTCCCAAGCGTGGGCTGTTTGATGAAATTACCGCGATGGGTATGGAGGCCAGTTTGATAGGCGGTGCTTATGAAGCTTCAGAATTAGACGCCAAGGCGGCTATTAATCAGGCCAGTTATTTAGCTGCTGCGATTTAAATCATGAAAAACACCGCTTTATGGCGCTATTCGCTATCTGTTCTGTGCTGCCTGCTGATTGGCTGCGATGAATACAACAACGACACTATGACGCGTTTGACCATTGCTCAGGGCAGTCTGTTAGCAGATCAGCCGACTGCAGATACCGTTGGGCAGGTGGTCAGTTTCCGAGGTATACCCTATGCCTCTGCGCCTATCGGTGAGCGGCGTTGGGCCGCCCCGCAAAAACATAATGGCTGGCAGGGCACTCGACTGGCGACTGATTTTGGCGCGGCGTGTCCGCAAACTCTGTACCCACGGTATAGCCCATCATTTAGAGAAATGAACAATCAATCTGAAGACTGTTTGTTCATCAATGTTTGGACCAATAATTTGGGGTCTCGCACCTACGGTAATGAGTTATTACCGGTAGTGGTTTGGATACATGGTGGTAGCTTTATTCACGGCTCAGGCGATAGCCCGGCGACCATGGGTGGCCCGTTAGCGGCCAAGGGCGTGGTGGTGGTCAGTTTTAACTATCGTCTCGGTGTGTTGGGTCACTTGGCGCACCCACAACTGTCAGCAGAACAGGGTGGTACCTCGGGTAATTACGCTGCGCTTGATCAAATTGCTGCGCTGCAATGGGTCAAAGACAACATTATTCAGTTTGGTGGTGACCCAGATCGAGTCACCTTGATGGGCCAGTCTTCGGGGTCAGTTAGCGTTAACAACCTTTTAATCAGTCCCCTTGCTAAAGGCTTATTTCAGGGCGTTATTGGGCATAGTGCCGCCTCATTTGCTACCCAGCAGACCCTAAGTCAAGCCGAGCAAGTAGGTGAAAAATTTGTCGCAGGGGCCTTAGCTTATGAGTTTAGAGGAGGGCTTGATGGTCAAGACCAAGTGCAATACCAGGGGCAAGACGAGCAACTGCTGGAGACCCTGCGCGACATTCCCTTTGAAGATTTACTCGATGTGTTCAGTCAACTCAAATCAGAGCTTACGCCCGGTTCTAAAGGGTTTAAACCTAATATAGATGGCCAGATATTGCCGGGCCAGGTGCGCAACCAATTTAGTCAGGGTGATTTCCATAAAGTGCCCACACTACTGGGGTACAATCGTGACGAAGGCAGTGTTTTTGCCCTTTATCCAGAGAATAGAATCGCTACCAATCACGCCGAATTTGAACAGCGAGTGAATGCGTTTTTTGGGCCGGCAGCGCCACTCCTGTTAAGTGTGTACCCAGAAATCCAAGGGTCTACGCAACCTTACACTGACTTCTGGCGAGATGGGGTGTTAGTCTGGTCAATCCGTCAGTGGGCCACCGCTAGCGCAACTGCACAGGTGCCAACGTGGTTCTACCACTTCAGTCATACACCAAGCACAGAAGTCGGCCAGCGCTTGGGTGCCTTTCACTCCGCAGAATTACCCTATGTATTTGGTACAGTAATGGCGGATCAAGATGATGATAAGGCTGTACAAGCTACAATGATGGCCTACTGGGTCAATTTCATCCGCTATGGCAATCCCAACGGGGCTCTTTCCAGCAGTATTGTTAATGGTCTTAAAGGGCCTGCCGAGCCGAATCGCCCGGGTACACAGACGCAACTGCAATGGCCAAAGTTTGATGTTCAGGGTACCTATTTCGACGTTAACGCAGCACCCAGCGTAGGCACTCAGTTGAATGCGCCTCAAATGAAAGTTTGGGACCTTGTGTTATCCCAATAACATGACCAGCGGGACGCTTTTATAGTCCCCTTGAGGTATTGAGTGGGGCAGTGAAATGGCCGCTGGTGGTTTCGCATATTGATCATATTATGGTCTTAAGGAGCGCGTAAGCTTGGTCATTCGACCAAATCTGGCGTTGCTGCCACTAATAATAATATGGTATTAATTCGCAAGTTGTATGCGTTGCGGTTTAGGTGGATGCTGGGTGGCTTCCTTTAATCGAGCAACAAATTGACATAAAGGTATACTGTTGTCAAACTTGTCCTAATGACAAAACGAGCATCGGGTACTGACTGTAAAAATATGCCAAATATAGCCAAAGAAAATAAGCGCGAAGCAATACTCAATGCTGCTTTTACAACGTTCAAAAATTACGGTTATCGCAAGACATCAATGCACGATATTGCAACTGCTCTTGGCATTTCGAGGGCGTCTCTGTACTCATACTTTGAAAATAAAGATGACATTTTTCGCTGCGTATTAATATCCGTCACTGAATCTGGATTAGTTGAAGCGAAGCGATGCATAGGGTTATCAGCGTTAGATCTGACGTCAAGAATCGAGGCTGCGTTGCTAGCAAGATACCTCCCCCTGCATCAGATGCTCATTGAATCAGTCCATGGTGAAGAGATTGCGGAGACTTATTTTCGCCTTTGTGGCGACAGCTTTGCGGACTCAT
>CAJJAU010000059.1 GCA_905182275.1 gamma proteobacterium HTCC2207 | reverse complement strand
ATTAAGCGTAACTTCTGCAATTTGATGATCATCAATGGTAACCTCAAATGCCTTGAGATCAGAAAAGTCGTCAATATTCATAAATAGTAATTCTCGTTGCGGTTTACCGTGGTGGTTGCGGTATTTTACATTGACTACATAAAGCAATAAAGGTAATTAGTGCTGGTGGACTTGACTAATGTGCCAGGTGGTTTAGCCTATTATTAGTCACTATTTTGGGTGGAAAGTATATTTCTGTAAAATGATGGCAGATAAACTGCTTATTTAGGTGACAATTAGTTGCTGATTAGGGGGTGCTGTGGCAAAATCCACGCCGTTCAGCAAGACAGGGGCTTACCAACCCTTTTTTAGCCGGTTTATCCGGTGTCTGTTGAATGTATCTCTATGCGAGAGTGGCGGAATTGGTAGACGCGCTGGATTTAGGTTCCAGTGGGGCAACCCGTGAGAGTTCGAGTCTCTCCTTTCGTACCAAATTTTAATGTCTTACCATGAGGATTGTCCATGCAGGTGTCTATCGAATCGAGCACAGGTCTAGAGCGTCAGCTGAAGATTGGTGTGCCTGCCGAAAAGATTGATCAAGAAGTCACTAATCGGCTTCAGAAAGCCACGAAAACCGTTTCTATTAAGGGTTTCCGCAAGGGCAAAGTTCCTCTCAAGGTGGTCAAACAGCACTATGGTAAAGGCGTCCGCCAAGAAGTTGTGGGCGAAATAGTCAACTCAAGCTTTTACGAAGCCATTCAACAGGAAGACCTTAAGCCTGTTGGCCAGCCACAGATCAATGATTTGTCTGACAAAGAAGGTCAAGATTTAGAGTTTATGGCTGTTTTCGAAGTTTTTCCAGAGGTGGCTCTTAAGCCGCTAACCAAGGTTAAACTTGATCGCCCGGTCTCTGAAGTGACCGAGGCTGATGTTGAAAAAATGATTGATCAGCTTCGCAACCAGCAGTCTGCGTTTAAAGTTGGCAAGAAAAAGGCTAAAGATGGCCATCAGGTGAATATCGACTACGTGGGAACTCGAGATGGCGAGGAGTTTGACGGCGGTAAAGCTGAGGGTCAGGACTTAGTTTTAGGTTCTAGCTCAATGATTCCTGGTTTTGAGAAAGGCCTCGAGGGGCTCTCCGCAGGCGAAGACACTGTCTTGAAGCTGTCTTTTCCCGAAGATTACCACGCAGAGGAGCTCAAAGGCGCCGCTGTTGAGTTTGCCGTCAAGATAAATTCCGTTGCTTCAAAAGCCCTTCCGAAGATGGATGATGAGTTCTTCAAGTTATTTGGCGTAGAGTCAGGTGGCGAAGAGAAATTCAGAGAAGATGTGGTTGCTAATATGGAGCGTGAATTGCGTAATGCGATTCGAACCAAAGTTAAGAACCGCGTTATGGATCAATTGTTTGAACTAAATTCGGTTGAGTTGCCGTCAGCGTTGGTCGCTCACGAAATTACCCAGTTAAAGCAGCAGATGGTCCAGCAATTCGGTGGTGGTCAACAGATCGATCTGAGTATTTTGCCAGATGACATGTTTAGAGAGAAGGCAGAACGTCGTGCTGCTCTCGGCGTTATTGTATCTGAGATTGTCAAAGTTGAAGAACTTAGCCCGGATGAAGAGCAAGTTAGAGCTCGAGTTGATGAGATTGCATCCACCTACGAGCAGCCTAAAGAAGTTGTAGACTACTATTACAGCAAACCTGAGCTTTTAAGTTCGGTTGAAGGCGTTGTGTTAGAAGATCAGGTCACTGAACTGGTTTTAGCTAAGGCGAAGATTAAAGAACAAAATCTTTCCTATGAAGACGCTATAAAGCCAGATCCAGAGCCCGGCTCTGAGGCGTAGTTCTTATTTTCAGCGCTCAGAGCTGGATGACTGGGTGCTTAGATCCAGCTTACTGAAAATCATCGTATACTCTTCAGTAAGCTACCCACGATTTAAATGAGCGAGGCAATAATGAATTTTCAGCAGTTTGGTAATGGTCTAGGCGGATTGGACGTAGAAGCAAGTGGTCTCGTCCCTATGGTGGTCGAACAGACATCAAGAGGCGAGCGGGCATACGATATTTATTCGCGACTTCTTAAGGAGCGAGTAATTTTTATGGTTGGCCAGGTTGAAGACCACATGGCAAACCTGATTGTTGCTCAGATGTTGTTTTTAGAGTCTGAAAACCCAGATAAAGATATCCATTTATACATCAACTCGCCAGGCGGCTCTGTTACTGCAGGGTTGTCAATTTACGACACCATGCAGTTTATTAAGCCCGATGTCAGCACAATGTGTATCGGGCAAGCGGCTTCGATGGGTGCATTTCTTTTAGCAGCGGGAGCACCAGAGAAGCGCTTCTGTCTACCCAATGCGCGGACTATGATCCATCAGCCAAGCGGCGGCGCGCAGGGTCAAGCAACTGATATCCATATCCAGTCTCAGGAAATCCTCAAGATTAAGGGAAGACTTAATAGCCTGATGGCTCATCATACTGGCCAGAGTGTCGATAAAGTAACTGAAGACACTGAACGCGATAACTTTATGAGTGCTGAAGAATCAAAAGATTATGGGCTTGTCGACCAGGTTCTAGACAAAAGATCCTAGAGTCGGTAGTCTTCGAAATGGTTTGTAAATAGCAGTAATCAGAATGTGCTGTTTTATAGCGGGAGAGAGTAATGAGTGATAGTGGTAGTCTAGGAGATGGCGGCAAACTTCTTTTTTGTTCCTTTTGTGGGAAAAATCAGAATGAAGTCCGTCGTTTAATTGCCGGCCCATCTGTTTACATTTGTGATGAGTGCGTTGACTTGTGTAACGATATCATTTCAGAAGAGTCACAGGCTGTAGAGTCGGAGTCTGCAACTGAGAAGTTGCCTGTCCCGACAGAGATAAAGTCGATCTTAGATGAGTATGTGATCGGTCAAGAGCGAGCGAAACGCATCCTTTCTGTTGCCGTCTACAACCATTATAAGCGGTTACAGGTGAGTGAGCAGTCCAACTCGGACAAGACTGATGTAGAGCTAGGGAAAAGTAATATTTTGCTGATTGGTCCAACCGGAAGTGGTAAAACGCTTCTCGCAGAGACCTTAGCGCGCCTTCTTGATGTTCCTTTTACTATTGCAGATGCGACGACGTTAACCGAAGCAGGTTATGTTGGTGAAGATGTTGAGAACATTATTCAAAAGCTCTTGCAGAAATGTGATTACGATGTAGATAAGGCCCAGAGAGGGATAGTCTACATAGATGAAATTGACAAAATTTCACGAAAGTCAGACAACCCTTCAATTACACGCGATGTTTCTGGAGAAGGTGTCCAACAGGCTTTGTTGAAGCTAATTGAAGGAACCGTTGCCTCGGTTCCACCGCAGGGTGGCAGGAAGCATCCTCAGCAGGAATTTTTGCAAGTTGATACGTCGAATATATTGTTTGTCTGTGGTGGGGCATTCTCCGGATTGGAAAAAGTGATCCGTGAGCGCTCTGAGAAGGGCGGTATTGGATTTGGTGCTCAGGTTACTAGTAAAGATTCACAGAAATCCATCGGTGAAACATTGCTTGAGGTAGAGCCAAGAGATCTTATTGGCTATGGTTTGATTCCCGAGTTTATCGGTCGTCTGCCTGTGGTAGCGACGCTACAGGAACTAGACAGGGAAGCGCTTGTCAACATCCTGGTTAAACCCAAGAATGCGCTATTCAAACAATATCAGGCCCTGTTTGCGATGGAAGATGTTGAACTGGATATTCGCAGTGACGCTCTGGATGCAATTGCTGAAAAAGCGATTGATAGAAAGACCGGTGCGCGAGGTTTGCGTTCGATCCTAGAAACGGTATTGCTCGATACCATGTACAAAATTCCATCAGAGTCCAATGTGGTGAAAGTTGTCGTTGATGCCGCAGTGATCAATGGCGATAACGAGCCTATGCTGGTGTATGAACAGACGGAACCGAAAAAAGTCTCATCTGACGATGGTTAAAAAAAAGGCGGCGAAAGTCGCCTTTTTTGTGTCTATTCCCAATAGTTAAATAAATTTTATCTTGTTAGCGATATCCCTATTGTTATTTAGCTTTTTGTCCCAATATATTGATGATGGGCTGCTCTTTGAAGGCGGCGGCAAGGAAGTACAAAAATACCGAGGTAAAAATGACTCTATCAACTCCTGATCCTAAACCAACAAACTATCCACTCTTACCTCTGCGTGATGTTGTTGTGTATCCGCATATGGTGGTACCACTTTTTGTGGGCAGAGAGAAGTCTATAGATGCCTTAGAGTCTGCTATGGAAGGTGAGAAGACCATTATTTTGGTCGCCCAAAGAGATCATTTAGAGGACGATCCGGGTATTGCAGATATCTATGAAGTGGGAACGTTGGCGACAATTTTACAAATGCTTAAATTGCCAGATGGCACTCTGAAAGTATTGGTAGAGGGCCTTGATAGGGTCCGTATAGACGCAGCATTTGAGGATGAAGCATTTATGTGGGCGACTGCCGGAGAACTCAACGGCAAAGATCTTTTAGAAGAAGAGAGCGAAGCTTTGGTGCGTTCGACAACGGGTTTGTTTGAACAGTATGTGAATGCCAGTAAAAAAATTCCTGCTGAAGTAATAGCGACAGTGAGTGGCATTGAAGATGCAAATCGACTGGCAGACACCATCGCCTCTCATATGACGCTGTCCCTTGAACAGAAACAGGAAGTGCTTGAGATAGCTGATCTGACATTACGGCTCGAACACCTTATGAGTTTGATGGAAGCTGAGATTGATCTATTCCAAATTGAGCAAAGAATACGTGGGCGTGTAAAAAAGCAAATGGAGAAAAGCCAGCGCGAGTATTATCTCAATGAACAAATGAAGGCGATTCAAAAGGAATTAGGAGACTTGGATGAGGGTCTGTCTGAACTGGATCAGCTTAAAAGTAAAATTGAACTTGCCGGTATGCCAAAAGCAGCCTTAGAGAAGGCTCAGTCTGAATTAGGTAAATTAAAAATGATGTCGCCGATGTCGGCCGAAGCATCGGTACTGCGCAACTATATTGACTGGATGGTCAGTGTTCCTTGGAAAAAACGTACGCGAGTCAAACATGATCTTGTTAGCGCTGAGACTACTCTCAACGAAGATCATCACGGGCTCGATGAGGTTAAAGAGAGGATTCTTGAATTTTTAGCGGTCCAAAAGCGAGTCAAAAAGCTCAAGGGGCCTGTCCTCTGTTTGGTGGGGCCTCCGGGTGTCGGTAAAACCTCATTGGGCGAGTCTATAGCACGCGCTACAGGGCGAAAGTTCATTCGAATGAGCTTGGGTGGGGTTCGTGATGAAGCCGAGATAAGAGGGCATCGTCGCACCTATATTGGATCGCTGCCCGGCAAACTGATTCAAAAGCTCTCAAAGGTAGGTGCAAAAAACCCTTTGTTCTTACTTGATGAAATAGACAAGATGGGTATGGATCAGCGCGGAGATCCAGCCTCGGCACTTTTGGAAGTGTTAGATCCGGAACAGAATCATACGTTTAATGATCACTATCTCGAGGTTGATTACGATCTTTCAGAAGTGATGTTTATCTGCACAGCGAACTCTATGAATATTCCTGGTCCATTATTGGATCGTATGGAAGTCATTCGAATTCCTGGATATACCGAAGATGAGAAAGTGAAAATTGCCGAAAAATACCTAGTGCCTAAGCAGCTTAAGGCCAATGGCTTAAAGCCTGATGAACTGGATATCAGTGAAGATGCTCTCAAGGATACTATTCGCTATTACACCAGAGAAGCTGGAGTAAGAGGCCTAGAGCGAGACATTGCCAAGATTTGCCGCAAGACTGTCACCAAGCATGTACGTTTTAATGAGACTGCTGCTGAACATATCGGTTCTAGCGAGCTAGAAGACGCCTTAGGCGTTCGCAAGTTCGACTATGGTCGAGCTGAGGCTGAGGATCAAATTGGCCAGGTGACTGGTTTAGCGTGGACCCAAGTGGGTGGCGAATTATTAACAATTGAAACGTCAGCAATTCCCGGTGCCGGTAAAGTGATCAAGACTGGGTCGCTGGGCGATGTAATGCAGGAGTCGATTCAAGCCGCATTGACGGTGGTTAGAAGTCGGGCGCAGGTGTTGGGTATCCGAAGGGACTTCTATCAAGAGAACGACCTGCATATTCATGTGCCTGAAGGGGCCACGCCAAAAGATGGTCCATCTGCGGGTGTTGGCATGTGCACCGCTTTGGTGTCGGTGCTTACCAATATAGCCGTCAAAGCGGATGTAGCTATGACTGGTGAAATCACGTTGCGCGGAGAGGTGTTGAAGATTGGCGGATTGAAAGAAAAGCTTCTTGCCGCTCACCGGGGCGGAATCAAGACGGTTATTATTCCACACGATAATGCCAGCGATTTGAAAGAAATCCCTGATAATATTAAAGCGGATCTCAATATATGCCCTGTTAAGTGGATAGATGAAGTGCTTGAAATTGCTCTAAATGAAAAACCGGAGCCTCTCAGTCAGTCGGACTTTATGAAGGCCAGTGCCGCTAAAACTGAGGCTGAGGCTAATCTGAGGCCTAGTACGCACTAGGTTTGAACTATTTTGGCTTATTTTAGAGAGACTGCTTGACCGCATGCTGCCGCTATTGGTATAAAGGTATTAGGGACTGCATGAGTACTTGAACTGAGGTGTTACCAAAGGGATTCGATGCGCCTTCTTTGTTATTAAAATTTACTTCCAAGAAAAAGGGGAATACCGTGAATAAATCTGATTTGATTGATGCTATTGCTGCTGGAGCAGACATTTCTAAAGCTTCTGCTGGACGCGCACTAGATTCTGCTATCGAAGGAATTACTGGCGCATTGAAAAATGGTGACCAAGTGTCTTTAGTTGGCTTCGGAACTTACTCAGTTAAGCATCGCGCAGCGCGTGCTGGACGTAACCCTCAAACTGGTGCTGAAATCCAGATTAAGGCTGCTAACGTTCCTAGCTTTAAAGCTGGTAAGGCATTGAAAGACGCAGTAAATTAATATTTGTCTGGGAAATCCAGTTGGATTGTCCCAGACCTTAAAGGCGCATCTTTGATGCGCCTTTTTTACGATTAGGGAATACACAATGTTAGACAGTTTTAGAACCAACATGAAAGGTATGGCGATCGGTATTACCGTGGTTATTGGCGCTATATTCGCTTTCTCCGGTACAGGGACTTTATTTTTGAGTGGTAGCGGTGCTGATGCTGCACTGATTGTTAATGACTCAACGATTACCGAATTACAGGTAGTGCGTGCGATTTCCTCGCAGAAACAACGAATTTTGAATGAGAATGAGGGGCTTGACGCTTCTCTGCTCGACGACGATCTACTTCGTCCCAATGTGGTTGATCAATTAATTGGCCGAGAGCTATTAGCTCAAGCATCGCAACGTCAGCGAATGGGTGTGTCTGAGCAGACAATCAATGACTATATCCTCGCTAGCGAAGCATTCCAGTCCGATGGCCGCTTTGACCAAAACCGATATAGATTTGCTCTCCAGCAACAGGGTTATACAAGTGCAAGTTTTAAGGCAATGCTGAGTAATGACATGAGAGTTCAGCAATTGATAAACGGCATCACCGATACTGTTTTTGCCACAGACCTTGAATTATCTGCTCTAGCGTCTGTTACTGAACAGAAAAGAGATTTTTACTACCTAAGGCTCCCCGTAGCACCAATTCAAGAATCGGTGGTACTGAGCGATGAACAAATATCTGATTATTATCAGGCTAATTTGGCCTCTTATCAGACTGATGCGCAAGTCGTTGTAGACTACATTGAGTTAAGTCCCGCACAGTTGGTTGACCCAACTCTAGTAACTAGTGGACAAATTGCGACACGTTTTGAAGAGGAACTTTTAACCTTAGATTTGGCTGAGTCTCGCCAGGTCGCGCATATCTTATTAGAAGACGCCAGCGATGAATTAGTCGCTGAAATTCAAGGTAAGATTATAGCTGGTGAAACCTTTGGTGAGCTTGCGCGCGAGTATTCAGATGATTTTGCATCGGCAGAATCTGAGGGTGATCTTGGCTATACCGCCGGGGATACTTTCCCTGAAGCATTCGAAAGTGCCTTGGCAATACTAAATCTAGGCGAGGTGTCTCCGCCGGTGACGACGGATGCCGGCATTCATTTCATCAAACTTTTAGATATTCAGCAGGATACTTATTTGCTGACAGATGAATCACCCCGCATTGAGCGTGAATTAATGCGTGAAGCAACTACTGATCAACTGATTGCCAAGCTTGAGCTGCTCAAAGAGCTAAGCTTCAATGCTGAGTCCTTGACTGAAGTTGCTGAAGATGTGGGCCTAGAGCTGAATACATCAGACGCATTCTCAAGGTTTGGCGGACAGGGCGTTACAGGTATCGCTAAGGTTAGTGCTGCAGCCTTTAGTGACGAGGTAATCAAAGATAAATATGCTAGTGAAGTTTTAGATTTAGGTAATGATCGATATGTTGTGCTGAAGCTGAATCAATATATTGATGTTCGCCAAAAAGAAATGTCTGAGGTGCGAGAATCGGTTGTAGTGTCTCTTACAGCCAGCGAGTCAGCAAAAAGGCTTGCTGACTTAGGTTCCGAGTTGCTGGCCGAGATAGTAGCAGGAAGCTCTGTCGAATCAGTAGCAAAAGCCCGTAAGCTTGAGTGGCAAGTTGGTAAGTCTGTAAATCGTCGTGGTATTGATGTGAATGCTGAGGTGAGGTCAATAGTATTTAACTTTCCGCTGCCTGGTGCAGAGTCTGTTATCGATGGATTTTATCTGAGTAATGGTGATTATGTTGTCGCTGAATTAACTAAAGTGGTCTCAGGTGATCTCAGTTCCTTATCCCAAGCGGAGATAGGTTCTTTGGCTGCAGCCACACGTTCAATGAACGCTAGTCGTGATATGTTGGCTTACCAAGATACTTTGAGAGAGAAAGCAGAGATTGTTCAGTAGGTTCATGATTTAGGTGACTTAATAAAGGCGGTTTATCCGCCTTTATTTTTGCCTGCCATAAAAGTTTTAAATACTTCGTGGGTTGATGTATAACGTCAGCCGTTGACCCGGCTGTAGAAATTTTTCCCTATTGATACTATTCCATTGAGTAATGTCAGAAATCGACAATGAGAATTTTTTGGCAATAACATAGAGCGAATCGCCTCGCCGCACCTTATAGGAAAGCTTTCTAAGAGAGGAAGCCTTGATTGATTGGGTGGGCATACGAATATCAAGTAGTTGGCCAACTTTTATAAAGCCCCCTCTCAAAGCGTTTAAGGAACGGAGTTCTTTTACACTACTGTCGTACTGGTTCGCCAGCGCCGATAAAGTGTCCCCGGCAACCACCTTGTGATTAATTATTTCATAGGGCCCGATTTTTTCCGTGGTAGCGTCGCCATCACCCTTAGATATGATTAACAACTGCCCGATTTTAAGGCGGTCATTAATTAGATTATTACTATTTTTGACAGTCTCCGTTTGCGTATCAAAACGCATAGCAATTTCTGAGAGAGTGTCGCCGCTGACAACTACATATTCCGTATATGGAATCCAATTCTTTGGGTCAGTGGTGGCAATAAAAGTAGAGAGTGCGGCAGATTTTCCGCTAGGTATTAAAATTTGATAAGCACCCTCTGGAGGGGTTATCGAGCGTCGATAGCCCGCATTTAGCTGACTGAAAAGCCAATCATCCGTATCTGTGATATTCCTAACTTTTGGCAGCGAGATCTGCTTTTCTATCTGAATAATATCAAAGTACGCTTCATCTTTAATCTCAGGAAGACTCACATTGAGTGTGCCCGCGTCTCGAATGATTACCGCTAAAGCCAGTAACTTAGGGACATAGTTGCGCGTCTCTTTAGGCAGCTTAAGATTCCAAAAGTCAGTTGGCTTACCTTTTTTTATGTTGGCTCTTATCGCCTTGCCGACGGTCCCTTCACCCGAATTGTAAGCGGCAAGTGCAAGTAACCAGTCATTATCAAAACGTTGATGTAAGTACGAAAGGTAGGCAATAGCCGCGTCGGTTGAAGCCACAACGTCTCTGCGCCCGTCATACCAACGGTTTCGGTCAATACCGAATCTACGTGCCGTCGTTGGAATAAACTGCCAGAGCCCAGCAGCGTGACTCGGACTATAGGCGAAAGCGTCATAGGTACTCTCGACAATAGGGAGTAAAACTATTTCTAAGGGCAGCCCCGCAGTGGATAACTGCTCGGTAACATAGTGAATAAATGGTTTCGCTCGACTTAAAACCGTAGAAATATACTTAGGGTTTCTAAGGTACCAGTCCCGCTGATCCAATACGCTGACCGGAAGATTTTCAAGGTTAAGCTGATAACCATCACGGATACGTTGCAAAAGATCAGAATGGTCTTGTGCTGACTCTTTGATTTGATCAGATAAAGCAGAGATTGGTAAGCTACCAGGAATCTCTTTTACTGTAGTTTGAGGGTCAATACTCTGTGAACGAGTAGTTGATGTTTGCTCAAGTTCGATGAGTGCCTGTGGTGCAGAAGTCTGCTCGTCCAGTGGCGGTCCAACTTTACAGCCGGGTATGCATGCAATTATTGATAGAAGTATGCTTGCATAGCTTAGTTTGGGCGCTGATATCACAGAAATCTCACAGATTTTTCTAACGCGAGAGTGTAACGAGGTTATGAGTATTAGACAAATAATTAACAGCCTGTCTCTTAGCAGTATAAATCCTGACCCCGGTGCTTAAATATTGCAGCTAACTCCGCACGAAGTATTTTGTGATGCTGAACTGCAGCTAGCGGGAGTGGTTTTTAACCTAAGCAACCGCCATACTATGCTTATAACCTGACCGGATAGTAAGGTCATTACTCAAAGTAACCATGAGATTTGAAAAACGAGTGTTAGAACGATTTTCCATAAAAGGCCTCAAAGCCACTGGCGAAAAGCTGTCACTTTGGTCTAAGACTGATTTTGGGAGCTATGTCTTGGCGGCTGAACGGGATCTTATCGCCGAGAAATATTCAGCATTGCCTGGGTATCGTGTTATGCATCTCGGGCTAACAGCTGATAGGCAGTCAGCGGATGAGTTTTCTCAGATACATCGTTTTAATTTCCAAGCACATACTGATCATTGCGGAGCGGGTATTTCAGCGGTTGCCGACCTGACGGAATTGCCGCTGCCTTCAGATGTCGTCGATGTGGTTTTACTTCAGCATACTCTGGAATTCTCAGAATCTCCTCAATCTGTGCTGGCTGAAGTTTGCCGAACGATAACCCCAGGTGGGCATCTTATAGTTTGTGTTTTGGACCCATTTGGGCCGATGGGAGTCGCTAAATTACCCATGCAGTTATTAACGGATAGTCCTCAATATCGGTTTCATAGTCTCCGTGCCGGCCGCTTACTCGATTGGTTAACGCTACTGAATTTCGAGGTAGACGCTATTAATCATGGTGCCCATCAGTTACCTTTTGCCTATAGAGTTGCGGCTTCTCAGATGTTAGAGGGTCCAGAAAAGCTTAGATTAGGTGATAGTTGGGATCGTGGATGCCAAAGAATTGGACTGCCCTTTGGTAATTTTTATATGATCCATGCAGTCAAGCGAGTTAGCCGGATGATTGGTAATCCACCGAGAAGCTGGAAGGCAGCGGCGCGTGGACGATTATCGGTCTCTACTAGTCAATCACTGGGTTCAACAAAAAAAAGTATAAATAAGCACTCTGCGGAGCATAAACTTTAGTCATAGAGGTCACTAATGAGTAATGTAGAAATTTTTACGGATGGCGCCTGCCGCGGTAATCCGGGGCCCGGAGGGTGGGGTGCTCTGTTGCGTTTTGGAACTGATGAGAAGGAGCTTTTTGGTGGTGAGCCTGAAACCACGAATAATCGGATGGAGCTGACAGCCGTTATTGAAGCGTTAGCAGCGCTAAAACGACCCTGCGAGATCAAAATAACGTCGGATTCAACCTATGTGCTTAAAGGAATTCAAGAGTGGATGCCCAATTGGAAAAAAAGAGGTTGGAAAACAGCCTCTAAAAAGCCGGTTAAAAATGTCGATCTATGGCAAAAACTCGATGCGCTAATTGGGGTGCATAGTATAAACTGGCAGTGGGTTAAAGGGCACAGCGGTCATCGAGAAAATGAAATCGCTGACGACTTAGCTAATCGTGGTATTGATGAGCTGTGACAGCCCATTTAACGCTCAAACCTATTCAAACTACAGATAGCGTAAAGACATGCGACAGATCGTTTTAGATACAGAGACCACTGGTTTAGAGACCTCCCAAGATCATCGAATTGTTGAGATCGGCTGCGTGGAAATGGTTAATAGGAAGCTTACCGGGCGTCACTATCATCAATATATTAATCCTCAGCGAAAAGTCGATGAAGGGGCCATGGAGGTGCATGGTATTACGGATCAGTTTCTTGAAGATAAGCCTGTTTACGCTGCCATTAGTTCTGATTTTTTAAATTTTTTAGATGGCGCAGAACTGGTAATTCACAACGCACCCTTTGATGTTGGATTTATTAATCACGAACTAAAAAAACTTAGTGGTAAGCACAGCCCTTTAGGATCCACTTGTAAAATTATAGATACACTCGCCCTTGCTCGGAAGAAACATCCTGGACAAAAGAATAACCTTGATGCCCTATGCAAGCGTTATGGCGTAGACAATTCGCAGCGAGACCTTCACGGCGCTTTATTGGATGCTGAAATTCTTGCAGATGTATATTTGTTGATGACCGGCGGCCAAGTTAATTTAAATATCAATCAACAGTCGGATGCAGACAGTGGAGAAATAAGTACTACCGCGTCAATTCGACGCTTACCGAGTGATCGAAATCCTCTCCCTATTGTCCGCGCGAGTGCTGCGGAATTACTATGCCATGAAGAAAAACTCGCGGCCATTAAGAAGTCTAGCGGATTCTGTGTCTGGCAGGAGACAGGCGAGTAGCGCTTTTTATGCCTCATCCAGATAGTTTTAACCTCACCAAGATTGTCCCCACGACTGCGGGTCAAATTGACCGGCTTGCGATTGAGCTCGAGCAGACTGTATTGAGCCCAGATTTGTTTGGCTTGACGCGCACCTTACTGACATTTAAAAATCGAACTTTGGACTCACCTGAAAGCTCAAGCAAATGGCTAAAACTCTGCTCAGCAGTGGCTAAATCGCAGGCCATTGCCGAGTCTAGGCGACTCAGACTTCCCTCAATTGAATACCCTGATTTACCGGTAAGTAGTCGCGCCGAGGAAATAAGAGGGGAAATAGAGAAGCATCAAGTGGTAATTATCGCCGGCGAGACCGGGTCCGGCAAGACGACTCAGATTCCTAAGATATGCCTTCAAGCCGGTCGCGGGGTCAGAGGGCTTATTGGTCACACACAACCTCGTCGAATTGCCGCACGGACAGTGGCGGAGAGAATCGCGCAAGAGCTGAAGTCGCCCTTGGGGGATGCGGTGGGTTATCAGGTAAGATTCTCTGATAAAACATCACCTAATAGTTTTATCAAGCTAATGACCGATGGTATTTTATTGGCCGAGATTCAACGTGACAGGTATTTGAGTAAATATGACACAATTATTATCGATGAGGCTCACGAGCGCAGCCTCAATATTGACTTTCTTCTCGGTTATCTTAAACAATTACTACTGAAGCGGCCTGAGCTAAAGGTCATTATCACCTCGGCAACAATTGATATAGAGAAGTTCTCGATGCACTTTGATAAAGCGCCGGTGATAGAGGTATCTGGCCGAACATTTCCTGTAGAGATTATCTATAGTGGACCCGACATAATCGACGTGGACCGCAATCGAGCGATCGTAGATTGCCTAGAAGATATCGAGCAGAATCAAAAATCAGGTGATGTGCTAGTTTTTTTGAGTGGGGAGAGAGAGATTCGTGAGGCGAGCTTAGCATTGCGACGAGCGCAATTACCTCACACCGAGATCGTTCCACTGTATGCGCGGCTAAGTCTAGCCGAGCAGAGCAAGATTTTTTCCCCTCACCGAGGTCGTCGGGTTATTCTCAGTACTAACGTTGCTGAGACATCACTCACTGTTCCAGGTATTCGCTACGTTATTGATACTGGCCGAGCAAGGGTGTCTCGCTATAGTTTTAGGACCAAGGTGCAGCGATTACCCATTGAACCGATCTCTCAGGCTAGTGCGAATCAGAGGGCAGGGCGTTGTGGTCGGGTTGCCGATGGTGTTTGCTATCGGTTGTACCAGGCTGAGGATTTTGAGGCTAGACCAGCATTCACTGATCCAGAGATTGTGCGTACTAACCTGGGATCAGTTATTTTACAGATGCTCCATTTACGCATTGGCGACATCCGTGATTTTCCGTTTATTGACCCACCTGACAGCCGATTAATCAGTGATGGCTACAAGCTCCTAGAAGAGCTTCAGGCAGTTAATAGTGGCGGTAAGCTGACTTCCTTGGGAAAAAAACTGGTCTCGTTACCTGTCGACCCTAGGCTTGCCAGGATGATTCTAGAATCCAGTAATAATGGTTCTCTGAATGAGTTGATTGTTATTGCCAGCGGTTTAAGTATTCAGGACCCAAGAGAGCGCCCAGGTGAAAAGCAGCAGGCTGCAGATCTTGCACATAAACAGTGGCAGGATAAAGAATCGGACTTCATGTCTTTGTTAAATCTGTGGACGCACTTTGAGGAAAAGCGCCAAAACTTATCAACCAATCAGTTCAGTAAATATTGTCGATCACAGTTTGTTTCCTATCTTCGCATGCGTGAGTGGAGAGACCTTCACCGGCAGTTGCATACGGCCTGTAGGACACTGAATTTTAAGGATAACCAACAACCAGCTGCCTATGGTGCTATTCATCAAGCGCTGCTGTCAGGTCTCTTAGGTCAGGTAGGTATTCGCGAGGACAAATGGGAGTTTTTAGGGACCAGAAATCGTAAGTTCTTTGTATTCCCATCCTCTGGTTTGAGTAAAAAGCCGCCGAAGTGGATAATGGCGGGTTCGCTGATGGAGACGACTAAACAGTATGCTTTGAATGTGGCTAAAATTGACCCAGAGTGGCTTGAATCATTAGCTGCACACCTTGTAAAAAAGAGCCATAGTGAGCCTTTTTATCATCATAAGTCTGGCCAGGTCATGGCCAAAGAACGGCAAACCCTATTCGGATTAAGCATTGTTGAAGGTAAGCGCGTAGTCTATGGCAAGATTGCACCAGTTGATGCAAGGAAAATCTTTATACAGCAGGCGCTAGTAGAAGATGGCTATCGGGGTAAAGGTCAATTTTACGCACATAATCAGGGCCTAGTGACTGATTTGCAAGCTTTAGAAGATCGGATTCGACGACGAGATTTACTCGCTGAGCAGGTGGTAATTTATAACCATTATGATCAGCGTCTCCCCTCATCTATTTATAACTTGCCCGATTTTGAAAAATGGCGCAAGAGCTCTGAAATAGATGATCCCCAGTTATTGTTTATGAGTAAAGATTCGCTGTTGTTACGGAATTTGTCGGCTAGTGAGGAGGCGCAGTTTCCTCAGCAACTGCTAATAGATGACTTTGAATATAGTCTTCGATATCACTTTGAACCAGGTCATGCGGAAGACGGTGTAAGTCTAATCATGCCGTTAGCATTATTGCATCAATCACCGCGGTACTTCTTTGATTGGTTGGTACCTGGGATGTTACGTGACAAGTGCATTGCCTTAGTCAAGGGCCTGCCGAAAAATATTCGCCGCACATTTGTGCCGGTCCCTGATTATGTTGATAAAGTATTGCTTAATATTAATGCTCAAGATCGACCTATTACCGAGGTCTTAGGTGAACAATTACATAAATTAACCGGGCAAAAGATATCCAGCGAGAGCTGGGGTTCAGACAACCTTGACCCCTGGTATCAAATGAACTTTATTTTGCAAGACGACCAGGGCCAGTTGATTGCTATGGCCAGAGATCTTGGTCAATTGCGCAGAGATTTTAAGCAACGCATAAACAGTAGTTTGGCTGAATCGGCGGAGCAGACTATTGCACGTAACAATATTACTGAATGGGACTTTGGAGAATTACCTGTTGAGGTAGTGTTGCCGCGTGGAAATATGAATATCAAAGCTTGGCCAGCATTGCGAGATTATGGTGATTCAGTGTCCATTGAATTAATTGAAAGTCCTGCAGTTGCGGATGCTATTACAATGGAGGGTCAGTTGCGGTTAGCGGTATTGCGCGGCAGAGATCAATGTAAATATCTGGGTAAAGATTTATTGCGTGGCAAGGAGCTTCAGCTTAAAGCTGCCGGTTTAGGTTCGCGCGATACTATTGTGTCGGCCATTATATTGGCAAGCTTTAAACAGGCTATTTTTTCAAAGAATTCTGTAGTCAGAGAGCAGCATGAGTTCGATGGTCTTTACACTGAAGGAATAGGGCAAGTTGTGGTGCTTGCTCGTCAGCATGGCGAGGCCATTGAATCAGTATTGGCTTCCTTACATATACAACAGCAACGCCTAAGATCGATGTCGGTGGCTGAGCAGGGCGCGAGAGACGATATTTTATTGCAGATCAGCTGGTTGTTTTCATCTCAGACCCTTGCGCAGGCAACGGTAGAAGATACTTTGCAATATTCAAGATACGTTCGAGCTATCGATTTTAGAATTGGAAAGCTCTTATCTCAAATTCAAAAAGATTCCGAGTACACCAGAACTATTAGCTCATTTACAGAACCCTTGCAGAGAGTTGAGGAAAAGAAGTATCCAATATCGACCGAGCTTAGTGAGTCGTTACTTGAATTTCGATGGTTGCTTGAAGAGTTCCGCGTCTCTCTGTTTGCACAACAATTGAAAACACGAAGACCTGTTTCAGAAAAAAGATTGGCTACACGATGGTCAGATTTAAATGATCAGCTGCGACGATTTTTGCCGGATTATCCGTAATATATCTACTGGTTAACATTTTAAAGTCGTTTGCTCTGTCAACAAGTGAGCAATATTGCATAGGTCTAGAGTATAATTTACATCTATATTGAAATTAGAGACAAGAGTTGACGTGAAAATGTTTAAACCGGTTTTAGTAATATTACTTCTGGCTATTACTAACTTTGCGTGGAGTG
The DNA here is from genome assembly GCA_905182275.1 of gamma proteobacterium HTCC2207. Lineage (GTDB taxonomy): Bacteria > Pseudomonadota > Gammaproteobacteria > Pseudomonadales > Porticoccaceae > HTCC2207. The sequence goes on along the minus strand of CAJJAU010000059.1, from coordinate 4,737 downwards.
AAGAGCTTGAAGAGAATGACCCTTTTGAAGGGGTTAATAGAGTGTTCTATGAGCTCAACTTTAATGTGCTCGATCCATTGATAATAAAACCTATTGCCATCATTTACGACGAGGTCACGCCAAAGCCCGTTCGAAGTGGATTTAGAAATTTCTTTTCAAATCTGGATGAAATCCCGAGTTTAGTTAACAACGTTTTGCAGGGTAAATTTGCGCAAGCGGGCAATAATGGCGGACGTTTCCTTATGAACAGCACAGTGGGTTTAGGTGGCTTTTTTGATATCGCAAAACAAGCCGGCTTACAGCCAGGAGAAGATGAAGATTTTGGTCAAACACTGGCTGTATGGGGTGTGCCGGATGGTCCTTATTTAATGTTGCCGTTTTTTGGTCCATCAACGTTGAGAGATGCACCGTCTAACTTTGTCGACAGTCTGTTAGATCCGTTTAGTTATAACAATAGCCTACCTGTCCGAGTAGCCATAAAAGGCGTCGATCTAGTTGCGTTGCGCGCTGATTTGTTAGGTATTGATGATGTCATTAGCGGTGACAAATATTTGTTTATAAGGGATGTTTATCTGCAAAATAGAGAGTATGTTATCAGTGATGGTGCTATCGAAGACGATTTTGATGATTTAGATGACTATTAGATGTGGCGAGTCACGTTTGGATTTGCATTAGTTTTTCATACTACCGTTCGTGCTAAATTAATAATTATAAGATATTACTAAGTCGAGTTTTCATGGGTGAAGGTAAAAGTACGATATTTCTCATTGGTGAGAAAAACGCTAAGCTTGAACAGCTAATTTCAAGAGTCGAAGAGGGCGGTCGTGTTTGTACGAACCTATCTGATCTCAATGACTTGTCTGCGGTCTGTGAAGATGATTACTCACAAATAGTCGCATTTGCTCCTGCACAGGAACTGATCGAAGACTTGTCCAGTAGCGTGTTGCTAAAAGAGTACGCAGCCAAACACTTACTAACAGTCATACTTGATGACTTTTCCCGTTCAAAAGCCATAGATTTTTTTCGGCTTGGGGTTGCTGATGTGTGGTTTGATGACATGTCCAGTAGTGAACTCGTAGACTCTTTTGCTCGGCTTCAAGCATTGGCAGATATACGCCGTCAGAGAACGACCTATGGGCAGCAATTAGAGGCGGCTAACTCAGAACTTCAAGGCAGCCTGCAGATGCTCAAGCAGGACCAGCTCGCAGGGCTTGAGGTTCAAAAGAGTCTAATGCCCGAAAGTCCATTAACCTTTGCAGACTATGAAATATCTCATTCTGTCACGCCATCGCTTTATCTCAGTGGTGATTTTGTAGGTTATGAATTTGTACTGGGTCGCTATTTGGTATTTTATTTTGCTGACGTCTCAGGGCATGGCGCCTCGTCAGCGTTTGTGACCGTTTTACTGAGGTTTATGATTGGCCGCGTAATTCGACGGCATGTCGCTGAAAATGACTACGAGTCTCTTAGTGCGGCTCCTGAGGGCTTGTTGGAACATGTCAACAAACAAGTTCTAGCAACTGGGCTGGGGAAGCACCTGACAATCGTCGCCGGATGCTTAGATTCTGAAAAGAGCACTCTGCGCTATGTGGTTGGCGCCCAACTGCCGCGCCCCATATTGATTGTCGATGGCAAGGCCAATTACTTACCGGGCAAAGGTAAACCAGTGGGTATCTTTGAAGATGCATCCTGGCAGGTAGAAGAGATAGTCCTGCCAAAGCGCTGTGCACTAGTACTTTTGTCAGACGGTGTTTTTGATCTAGTGGCGGATAAAGATTTAGTCGATAAGGAGCAAACGCTACTACGGTTCTTTGGCCGCAATTCAGATAGTCTGGAATCCCTCAAGGATGCTTTGAACGTTGATTTCTTGGAAGACCCTCAAGATGACGTCTCTATGTGTCTGTTAGCTAGGGGTATGTAGCTTGAATTCTGGGAAAATATTAGTTTCTGATCAGCTTGGTAATCACCTGTTAAAGTTTACTGGCGATGTCCGTGTGACACTGTGTGGCACCTTAAACCGTTATATTGAGTCTATCTTTGGTAGTAAGAATGTAAAACGAGTAGTTGTTGATATGCTCGATGCTGAAGGGTTAGACAGTACAACTCTTGGCTTACTGGCTAAATTAGGACTGCATTGTCGGCAGCAATACGGACTAAATATTGAGGTTTTTTGTCAGAACTCTAGCATTCTTAGAACGCTAGAGAGTATGAGCTTTGATGAAATTTTTGATATTTTTGATCAGTTGCCCGATCTTGACGCCAGCGCAGACCTACATGAAATAGGTACCCAAAATTTGCCCCTAGATGAGATCCGTGAGCAGGTACTAGAGGCTCACAAAATTTTGGTGCGACTGAGCGAGGATAACCAGCAAGAATTCCAAGATTTAATTAAAGCGCTGGAGTCAGGTGACTGATCAACCCTGTTCTTGAGCGTTTATTTTGCAGCGTATGTAGTCGCTGTGCAGAATGTGCAACAAATCAGCTACTCGGCGCATTATGTTTTCTTCATATTTATCTAGATGACCATCGGCATAAGCAACGCGCCACATTCCGGTCATTAGCTCGAGCTTTTTCTGCTCATCAAAGTGATCATTAATTTCTCGAGTGAACTGATACAAAGAGGTTGCTTCAGTCACCTCTTCTCTGGAAAGAGCGATTAGTTCATCGACCTGTTCTTTGGTGGTCTCAAGCATGCTTGAGAGTGTCCCGGTAATGGACTCAAGCTCTTGGTCGTCAAGATTTCCATCGATAACCATCACTTCAATCAGCAGCGCTGCCAGGGCGATTTGCTCTGGGCTAGCGCCATCTGGTTCAGATTCAATTACATTTTTTGAGAAAAAATTCTTAATTTTATTAATCATTTAGCTATCTCTTTTAACCATAGTTCTAGTTTAATTTGATCGGCGACAAAGCTTCTAATGCCGTGCGCCAATTTTTCAGTCGCCATAGGGTCATCATTTAATTCATAGCGGAAGACGCTTTCATCTGCCATTGTATAATCAATTTTATCACCAGTATTCCCGGGGTCTAGCTTACGATCTAAGGTGCCAAAATCATCGTCTAATTCTTGCAGTAGCTGCGGGCTAATGGTTAATCGGTCACACCCGGCTAGCTCGGTAATCTCCCCGATATTTCTAAAACTCGCACCCATTACTACAGTGTCATAGCCGGACTGTTTGTAGTAATTATAAATACGCGTGACTGACTGCACACCAGGATCTTCAGTAGCTGTATACTCCGTTTTATTGGTATTAGCTTTGTACCAGTCCAATATCCTGCCTACAAAGGGAGAGATTAAGAATGCCCCTGCATCCGCTGCGGCAGCCGCCTGAGTAAAATTAAACAGCAACGTTAGGTTGCAGTTGATACCTTCTTTTTCAAGTTGCTGCGCTGCACGGATACCTTCAAACGTCGATGCCATTTTAATAAGCACGCGGTCTTTACCAATCCCGGCGGTCTCGTAGAGTTCAATTAACTGGCGTGCCTTGGCAATTGATTTTTGAGTATCAAAAGAGAGTCGCGCATCTACCTCGGTTGAAATGCGCCCAGGAATAACCTCAATGATCTTTTTACCGATGCCAACGGCTAATTTATCCATGCACAGTGACAATTGCTCATCACTGGAGAGTGCTCCGCCTGGAACGGAACTAATGACTTCTTTAACCAGACTCTCATAACTGGGCATCTGAGCGGCTTTTAAGATCAACGATGGGTTAGTTGTGGCATCTTCAGGAGAGTACTGGCTGATAGCTTCGAAATCGCCGGTATCTGCCACTACAGTGGTCATTTCTTTCAGTTGTGTCAGTTTACTGATTGCGCTCATTTGTTAGGTTCCCCTGAAGTGGCTTTTAATGCCGTAGTCAAAACATCAATAGTTGAAGTAGGTTTATAGGCATTCTCACTAATATGCCGCCTAAATTGTCGTGCTCCGGGCATCCCATGGAATAAGCCCAAAATATGGCGAGTCATCGCGTGTAACCTAACACCTTTTGACATCTCATTATCCACATATTGAAGGAATTGTTCAGCGATATCTTCACGAGTTTTAATCGGGGTTTTGCTACCATAAATTAGCCTGTCTACATCTGACAGCAGGTAGGGGTTTGTGTAGGCTTCTCGACCCATCATAACGCCATCAATTTTATCAAGATGCAATGCTGATTCTTCTAAGGTGGTGATACCGCCATTTATCACAATCTCGATATTAGGGAAGTCTTTTTTGAGTTGGTATACCCGCTCATAGTTTAGCTCGGGCACTTCCCGATTTTGTTTTGGGCTAAGGCCTTTGAGCCAAGCTTTACGTGCATGAACCAAAAACGTGTTGCAGCCCGCATCAGCAACCGTACCAACAAATTGGCATAGAAAGTCATAGGAATCATAATCATCGACGCCAATCCGGTGCTTTACCGTTATAGGGAGTGAGGAGGCTTCAACCATTGATGATATGCAATTGGCAGTGACCTCGGCATTTTTCATCATAATCGCACCAAACATACCGTTCTGTACGCGATCACTAGGGCAGCCACAGTTAAGATTAATCTCAGCATAGGCGTACTTCTCGGCGATCTTGCAGGCCGCAGCAAGGTCATGGGGGTCACTTCCGCCGAGTTGCAATGCAACGGGGTGCTCTGCGGTATTCATGGCTAAATGGCGCTCTGCATCACCGTGTAATATCGCGCCCGTGGTTATCATCTCTGTGTACAGGACAGCATGCGCACTGATTAGTCGCAAAAAGAA
>CAJJAU010000058.1 GCA_905182275.1 gamma proteobacterium HTCC2207 | reverse complement strand
GTTAGGGTAATAGAATATGAATTCTTAGATTCATAATCGGGAGCCTCTTTAAAGCTTAAGGCATTGCCTGCTGATAAATCAAAACTCTCTGCATCTGTGCCGCTCAATGTCAAAGTTAAACTGTCAGCAACATCAACATCTGATACTGCAATGTTTGTTACTGCGGTTTGGTTTTCGGCTGCATCAATTACAGCGGCTGTGTCTATAGATGGCTTATCATTTACTGCATCAATAGTAACTACTACCTCGGCAGATGAAACTTTTTCCCCTTGGATAAGCGTATAGGTAAAAGAATCGAGGCCATTATAATTTTCGGAGGGTGAATAACTAATTTGATTACTGAATAAAAGACTGGCCGTACCGTTTTCCGGGTTTGTTGTAGTCAAACTAAAGGGAGCAGTATGCACAAAAGAATCATTAGCAGTCACAGTAATGTTGACGCTCATATCTTCCAGAACCGTTTCATTATCTGCAATTGCTGTAATGTCGGGTGCAATTTCGTTAGGATCCACGAATTGATCAGTTGATATATAGTTTAAAATATCTTCGGTGTAACTGGTGATAACGTCAGAGGAAGCTGAGCCATTGGTAATTGTTATAATGTCTGTCTGCAAAGTTGTAAGTGCAAAACGTATTATTGAGGTAGTTAGATCATTAGAGGATTTCACTTCAATAATAGGCATAACTCCCGTCAACGCTTTTATCGCATTGGATTTAGCCTCCTCACTTATAGCTAATACTTTATTTGTAACAACATTTTCAAGTGCCTTAGTAACAAATTCTTCAGCTTCTATATCCACCTTACCAGAAGTTTCTGTATGTTCTTTTTCTACCTCTACGGCAATCGCCTTAAAATAATCTTGTGTTGTCTCGGTCGTTGCGGCTAGATCATTAGTAATATTTTGTAGCGCATATGCCAAAACCGTAAGTTGATTGCCTTTCTCATAGAGGTAATCGTTGATGCCACCATCACCTTTATTAGCGACCGGATCAAAGGATGCTATGTCAATAGAGCTGTCAACCCCCAAGGCTGCATTAACTTTGGACGGATCGTCCATAAAGGCCATAAGAGAGGTTAATGGTGTTACAACTTTAAAGTCTGAGTAGCTGGTTAGCTTGTGTACGTAAAGTAAGCTGTCTAGCGGGGTTTGAGAATCTATATCAGTGCCTCCAATAGAAACCAAATTCCCTTTTGTATATTTGATGGTAAATGCACCGTCGTTATCTGAAGTCGTCGTCGACTCATCTGCGTCAGCTACCCAACTATCATCTTCATCAACAAAAACCTTAGCGCCAGAAATATAGCCATCTACAACTACTCCAGCCGTATTTCTATATCCGTCAACAGAGACTGAAGCAGATTTTGATCCGCCAGCACCAGAACAAGTGATGGTAAAGGTATTATTGCCAGAATCATTAATCGTTACATCCTCATTTCCAGACGCCGATTTAGCTCCACTCCAGGCATCAGAAGCAGAACATGATGTTGCATTACTAGAAGACCAACTAAGATTTGATATCCCTGTCACAATAGCTGATGTCGATGATGCAGAAATAGAGACAGTTGGTGCTGGAGCAAGTGCTTTTGTACTTGTACCGCCACCGCCACCGCCACAAGCGGAAAGCAGCATTGCTAAACTCAATGCCAGTAGTGTTTTTACGCTAATCTGCATGGGCTTGTGCATTACTTCTCCGATGGTATCAAATGTGTTGGGAAAGTAACGTAAATATATCCATTTGTAAATAAGGAAATATACCTGTTTAAAGGTATTTCGCTGTTATTTTTTTGCCGCTTTATTTAATGTATTTACAGGCTCTCTATCGTATCCCACAGAGCTGGACAATAGGAAATTGCATGTTTATTCGTCAAAGACAAACAAAATAGTGGCCTTAAAAATCCTTTTGAAAAAACTGAAGCAGGTTTCAAGACCAGCAATAATTCTCAAGCCCATGTCTAAAGCCTAGCTGATGGAACAACAGGAATCGACGAAGCCCTCTCTTCACTCTGAACACCTTACTTAGTTCCTAGTAACTACCATCGACAACAATTTCAATCCGTCGATTTCTAGCACGCCCTTCTGCAGTATTGTTAGTCATTAACGGTCTAGTAGAGGCTAGCCCTGTGACCATTAGTCCACTGTTAAATGTATACTCACCCAAGAGATAATCTGCCACCGCGCCCGACCGGGCTGCCGAAAGATCCCAGTTAGTTCTAAATCTCATGCTGAAGCCTACAGGAACATTATCGGTATGCCCTTCAATGGTAATCATACCCTCGACATCATCAATAGCTGCGCCGACTTCATTCAACACAAGTCCAAATCCAGGCTGCAATTCTGCTGCACCACTTTTGAAAGAACCCTTGGATGCCAATCGAACAATAATTTTATCGCCTTCACGAATAACCTCAACGGAGTTGTTGTCGATCGCCTCCGACAAATTCTCACGAATGTCTCGATATTGCGCCGAAAACATTGCCTCCCATACCTCGCTATCCGCAATAACGCCGTCTGACTCCTGCTCCACTTTCACTGCAACATTTATGTTCTCTTGTGCTTGAGCCACTTTAAGATAAATTTCGAGCTGATCTTGCTGAACTCTGGACGCATCGGCACTTGAAGCAGTAGCCGAATCTACTTGGACAACGATACGTTCGTTGTTAATGAGGACTTTAACGGAGCCCTCCTCTATTTCTTTGGCCAAGGCCTCAACAACTACCTCAAAACCTTGATCGGTGTCTGATTTTCCAGAACCAGAATCAGAGCCTGAGTTCGATGGCGCCTTGTCTGACTCAATTTCATTTTGAACACCTCTATCTTTTCGGCCGTCTCCTTCCATGGCCATCATGGATTCTTTCTTTTGCATTTCTGTAAACGCAATTAACATTGCGAAAAGTGCCATTAGCAACGTTGCCATATCAGAGAATGTGGTCATCCACATCGGTGCTCCGGAACCGCAGGGTGGGCACTCTTCTTCAATTATCGCTTCTTCAGGCATCTAAACTGACCTCGATATGGTTAATAACCACGGACAATAATCTCAATACGCCGATTGCGCGCTCGGCCAGCGGCCGTATCATTAGACTCAAGAGGGACTGAGTCCGCAAAACCAGCGACCACTACGCGATCACTACCAATCCCTTGATCTTTAAGAAATACAGAGCCCACTGAACCAGAACGTGCTGATGATAAATCCCAATTCGACCTAAACTGATCACTAAAGGCAATCTTTACGTTGTCTGTATGGCCTTCAATCCTGATCCTTCCGCGAGATGTTTTGAGCTTCTCACCAATACGCGTCACTAAATCTTTAAAACGAGACTGCAAAGAAGCACTTCCTGATACGAATGATCCCTCTCCTGGCAATCGCAAGATGAGATTTTCCTCTTTTAATTCAAGAATTAAGGCCCCACTTGAAACCTCAGCCGCGAAATCTGTTGCCATATTTTGATACTGGTTCTTTGCGTCTTCTTTTCGCCGCTGTTTGACCGCCTCAAGAGCGGCGAGGTCCTGCTTACGGACTTCTATTGCAGTCGTCATTTGCGCCTGAGCAAGTAGCACCTTCTCAGAAATATCAAGAACGCTCTGAGTCAAGTAATAGTCTTTGCTGACACTGTCTTTACTTGAAAAAGAAAGTAATTCTACAACTATCTTATTGTCAGCTTTTCTTACGATCACTTCTCCTTTAGCTATCTCTTCGGCCAACGTTTGCTTGAGAGAGATAAAGCTCTGCTCTGCCTGCAACGTTTCATCCTCGCTTATTTCTTTTAAGTTTTTATCGTTGACGCTTTCAGTATCTGAAAAGATGATACTTTGCGCGATTGGCATATTAATAGTCGGGACTATGACTGTAGCGCCAAATTGTGCGTTAAGTGATCCGAGCATAAGTGCTTTAGATTTTTCATCTTGCTGAGCAAAGCTGTACAAAATGGCAAAAAGTGCCATCAGTAATGTTGACATGTCGGCAAATGTTGTCATCCAGGCCGGAGCAAACTTTTTACACTTTGGGCAGTCAAGTGGCAGTCGAGTTTCCTCAACAAAAACCAGCTGTTGATCTTGGCCTTCAGTGGTCGCAACGTCAGAGCTCATCAGCTCGCAGCACCTTCTGATTCACGTTTTTTAGCTAATTTAGGACTTAAAAAAGCTGACAATAAATCACCCAATAATCTAGGGTTCCCCCCACGCTGGATAAACATAATGCCTTCAATAATCAATTGGCTATTACGATTTTCTTCATTTGCGAAATTTTCAAGCTTCTCGGCCGCCGGTAAAAATAAGGCGTTGGCTAAAACCGCCCCATAAAGAGTGGTCAACAATGCCGTTGACATACTTGGTCCAATAGATTCCGGATCTTCGTTCATTTTGCCTAAAAGATTTACCAGCCCAATTAAAGTGCCAATCATTCCCATTGCTGGTGCAATATCCCCAGCAGATTTAATGGTGGAGCGCGCAGTTTCATGCCGCTTTGCCGTAATATACATATCTCTTTCCAACGAGGACTTAATAATAGCGGGGTCTGTGCCATCAACAAGTGCACTAATTCCCTTTGCCATCAAGCGATTGTTTATTTCCGCATTCTGCAGCGCAATCATGCCGTCTTTTCTTGCGATCCCTGCTAACTCTACTAATTGATCAATAAGATCTTCTGGTTTGTCTCTTTTATGCCAAAACATTTTCCCGAATAGCACTCTCCACATGGTCGCGAACTCGCCCAAAGTTGAGCGATAGAGGACAATACCTACCGTTCCTAAAATAACAATATAAAAGGATGTAGGATTAACGAAGGCATCAACCCACCCGGGATTATCAGACAGCCCCAGATATACAGCCGCAATAAAAATAGCTAGCCCAATAATACTTGCAATATCCATGTCTTACCTATGATGTTTATTAAAACGTTTTACTCTCCACAAGCAAGATAGAGAATTTCTATTCACAAATAACGGCTGACGCTTCTTATCGGACTTCCCATTGACGCTAAAGGCGATAATCGAGGGACTTTCGGACTACCTTTCCCTGCTAAAGTGCTTTTAGGCGAAAAACTGAGACAGCGATTACCATCAATTTTGGACACTTCGTGACATGGGAGCCCTTTCGATTTAAATCCCATGGCGCCGCATGCGTAGGGTCGAGACTGCTCATGGGTGATCCTAAAGTGCTTACATTGCCAACAATTACTCGATTGAGTCATCGGGCTTTTCCTTGTTGGGTTTCCAGAATTCTTGATAGGCTTTGAACACACAGATTACAAAAAATGCTCCGAAGATGATCTGGAATAAAATTTCATTCAGGTCGAGACCCTTTAAAAAGTCGATTTCAGTGCGCGTGACGAAAAGGACAGAAATAAGTAAGCCTGCCGCGACAACAAACCGTATTCGACCACAAACTACGCAGTAAGGTCGTTCAGATCCCATAAAATGTTGCTCCAAATTTGTTGCGCGGGCCAGGGCTCTGACTTTTGCTTTAAGGCATTCACAGCCCGTCGCACTGTAGCCTGATATCAGAGTAAATTCAATTCTGCATACAATGTTAGATCTCTTCCTGTTACTAGTCAGATCGGCAGTTAGAACAATTTCTTTAAATACCTCACCGAAATAGCTATAGCCTCTCTTTGCTAGAGTTTTAGTCTCCGAAATATGGCTTTCCCCCAACCGTTTAGGTGTCCTTAATAAATTTGGCTTTTTTAAACTAAACAGTTGTGAAAATGCTTGCTATAATTTTGTAATTATTTAACGTCAATCTTTAAAAGCAGGTATACAGACATGATGCTTACAGTTATCTCACCGGCCAAAAAATTAGACTATGCCAGCTCACTCAAAGTTAAGACATATTCGCAACCAAGACTTTTAGAGGATTCCAAAGAGCTACTTGAAGGGTTAAAGGCACTTTCGCCGCAAGATGTCTGTGCACTGATGGGCCTGAGTGACACTTTAGGTGCGCTCAATTACGAGCGCTTTCAGGAATGGCAGGCCCCTTTCAATACTGATAATGCCCGGCCCGCAGTATTGGCATTTAAAGGTGATGTCTATCAGGGGCTAGATGCGGAAAATATGACTGAGGAGGATCTCAACTGGGCTCAAGGTACTCTGCGTATCTTATCTGGCCTCTATGGCGTGCTTCGCCCGCTAGATTTAATGCAGCCCTATCGCCTTGAAATGGGCACTAAGTTTGCCAATCAACGCGGCCCTAACCTCTATGCGTTTTGGGATGGCATTATCACTCGTGAATTAAACGCTCTTCTGAAAAAGCCCACGGACGTATTAGTGAATCTTGCGTCGAATGAGTACTTTAAAGCGGCGAAAGAAAAGAACATTACTGGCCGCATTGTCACGCCGATATTTATGGACAATAAAGACGGCAAATACAAGATCATTAGCTTCTTTGCCAAAAAGGCGCGGGGATTAATGGCCGCATTCATTATCAAGGGCAAGATTACAGACGTTGAAGATATCAAAAATTTTGATAGCGATGGTTATAGTTTCAATTCTGCTTTGAGCGAGGGTGACAGGTGGGTCTTCACGCGAGGTTAGCTAAAGTTGACAACCATTCTCAGAAATGGGCCGTTTAAATGAATAAACCTTTCTCCCAGGCTTGTGAAAATAACCGCGCTCCAATAGGTGACATTTTAGTGCGCCTTTTATCAAACCGTGAGTCGGTCCTTGAACTCGGCAGCGGCACCGGTCAACACGCGGTTTGGTTTGCCCGGCAACTGCCTCATTTATATTGGCAAACGAGTGACAGAATTGAAAATCATTCTGGAATTAACCAATGGTTAGATGAAAGTGGTTTAGATAACATCGGTGTGCCGATCGCCCTAAATGTCAGTCGCGACGTCTGGCCCAAAAAAAAATTTGAGGCAGCCTTTTCATCCAACACCGCTCATATCATGGCCTGGCCTGAGGTTGAGATAATGTTCAGGGAGGTAGCCAGCTCATTGGTTGCTGGCGGCCTGTTTTGTCTATACGGACCGATGCAATATTCTGGGGTTATCGCTGCAGAAAGTAATCGCGCCTTCAACTACCGCTTAAAAGAAAGTAACCCGAATCAGGGTATTCGGGAGTTTAATGACCTTGATCAGCTGGCCTTGTCCGCTGGCATGAGTCTGCTAGAAGACAACGCTATGCCCGCCAATAATCGTTTGCTCGTTTGGCAGAAAACTTAAAAATAGGCTGCTAAAGACATCCCCTCAAAAAGGTAGTCAAGCGCAATGCCCATAAAAATAATCATGCCCACTTTGTGATTATCGAGAAACGCAGCGAAGCATGCCTGCCTCTCTCGATGTCTGGCGCTGCGAAATTGGTTGATGAAATACACGGCTGAAACTAACAGGCTAAAAAAATAAATCCAGCTGCGCTGAAACTCTAGGCCGGCTAGAATCATGAGAATCAGCATTGCCGCCTGTAACATAAGAATCATCACAAGATCGTACTGACCAAATAATACGGCGGTAGATTTAACACCAATTTTTAAATCATCGTCGCGATCAACCATTGCATAGTAGGTGTCAAAAGCAACGGTCCACAATACGATAGCGACAAATATTAGCCATAATTCTGGCGGCAACGCTTCTCTCTGTGCAGCAAAGGCCATAGGCACCACCCATGCCCATGCGACGCCAAGTCCGATTTGCGGTAAATGAGTGAAGCGTTTCATAAACGGATAAATCGCTGTTACCGCTAGACCCCCAAAGGAGAGCCCTATGGTTAGGGGGTTTGTCATCAGTACCAAAATTAATGCCGTGGTTAGCAAAACTCCACACAACCAAAGCGCTTGGTTTGGCGTAATTTCTCCAGCTGGCAACGGTCTGCCTTTGGTTCGCTCAACTAGCCCATCGACATGTCGATCAGCATAGTCATTAATAACACACCCAGCTGCTCGCATAACAATTAGGCCCAGCGAGAAGATGCTCAAATTCTTCAGTGAAGGAACGCCTTCCCCGGCAAACCACAATGCCCAGAGAGTCGGCCACATGAGTAGGTATACACCGATAGGGCGATCCAAGCGCATAAGTCGAAGCCAGCGGTTGGATACGAAGGCTGCTCTGGGTTCTCCTGAGGCTGTCATTTCTGCTCGTCTTGTGTGTGTCTGAGCATGTTATTATAAGGCTCAAAGCTTGGTAAAAACATCTCACTCACCAGCAGTGGCTTCTGGTCGAGATAAAAAACTGACCTGCGGCCCCATAAAAACGCGTTGCCTGCACATAGCGTATCGGGCACAGAAAAGGCGGAGGCGGCCGAATAACTTGCCTCTACGGGCGCTCGTGTCATACTCGGGTCACTAAAAAGTAATGCCCCTAGTGGCTGGCTATCAAGTTCACGAAGCGCCACCAATCTTCCGGTCAAGGTGGTTAGCGGTAAGACGCTCCGAGCGAACACCCACGGTTTACCTTTGCCGCACAAGATAACCTCCCTAATCATCGCGGGCGTACTGGTGGACATATCTAGAGCAGCCGCTTCTGATTCAGAGGGCACGAACTCGTACTGATTGAGTACCTCTACTGAAAATTTATTTTCACTGGCATCGACCAACCTTGCAGTGAGTGACCCACGATCAGATAGCCATTCATGCCAGCCGGCTGGAACTTGCTCATGGTCAAACTCAGAAAGCGCTTTCCATGGAATAGCACTGGTTATGGGGGAAGGTTGAGAAATTGGCAAAGCTGTCCCTATATTGGATTGGGTTATTATTGGGGTACTGGTCATTAATCGTACGCTGCAGATACACCCGGCGGCCGATCCCGAAACCGTTTGTATTCCCACTGATACTGCTCAGGCGCTAGGGCGACAATGGCCTCGACGCCGCGGTTGAGTGCGGCAAGACTGGTTTGGATGTCTTCACTGTAAAGGTCTTCACCCACCGGTAAAAAGTGTAGCTCCCAGCCACCTGACACCCGCAGCGCAGTGCACATTAGAGCTCGACTCCCAGATCTCAGTAAGAGCTTATTGATCAGTGTCATGGTGCGTGTCTGAACGCCAAGTAGAGTGGCGAACTCGCCACTCTCTGGGGGCGGTTGTTGGTCAGGCAAAATACCGGTGATCTCCCCTCGTTTTAACGCCTTGATAATCGCCGCAACCCCGCGGACGTTTGTGGGCACTAAGGTAGCTCCAGATTGTTGGCGAGATGTTTTAATCCAGTTCTCCAGCGCCCTCATTCTTGGCGGGTCATAAAGAGACGTCATGGCTTTGTGCTGTCCGGCCCAAAGCCCTAGCACCTCCCAGTTGCCCTGATGAGGTATGACAAGGATAGTGCCGCGGCTATCCGCAATAGCTGCCTCGAATAACGCTAGTCCCTTTATGGAAACTATATTTTGGGTGACCCAAGGGTTGCCTTTCCGCCACACTTTAGGCGTTTCAAAAATTGTTTGAGCAAGGTGTTTCATTCGTTTTTTGCACAGCTTTTTGGCATCTATTGTGCTCATTTCAGGATAACAAAGCGCTAAATTGAGTTTTGTGATTCGCGCGGGTTGAGCATTGATGGCATAGAGTAGCCATCCGAAAAATAGCCCTTTTAAGCGGGCAATACCTAGGGGTAGCCAGGAGATAAGTTTCAACAACCAGAGGATCAGAGTGTTCCTCATGTTCAGGGTGTCCTTTTGGTTATTATTCTTAAATTCACAGTGCACTTTGCTCGATACAGATCACATGCGTCGATCAGCGCTGAAGTAGTATATCGAAAGCTGAATCAGCGCGGTTATCTAATTGTCAGTTTTGGGGTGCTTAGACCCTATCTTTATCGCTGAGCGGCTTTATAATTGCAATGCTATGGCAGACCCTTTTTTTACAGTGAGTGAATTTTCGTGAGCGACCTTCTTGCACCACCAGAGACTTTTCAAGATCTGATCTCCAGATTGCAACAATACTGGGCGAAATGCGGCTGCGTAATCATGCAGCCCTTGGATATGGAGGTGGGCGCAGGGACATTTCATCCAGCGACATTTTTACGCTCTATAGGACCGGAGAACTGGAATGCCGCTTATGTTCAGCCGTCCCGCCGCCCTACCGATGGGCGCTATGGCGAGAACCCCAACCGATTACAGCACTACTATCAGTTCCAGGTGGTTATGAAGCCCTCACCGAAAGATTTCCAAGAGCTATACCTCGGGTCACTTCGGACTTTGGGCGTAGACACCTTAATTCACGATGTTAGGTTTGTTGAAGATAACTGGGAGTCACCAACTTTAGGAGCTTGGGGGCTGGGCTGGGAGGTTTGGCTGAACGGGATGGAAGTGTCTCAGTTTACCTATTTCCAGCAAGTTGGAGGACTTGAGTGCTATCCAGTGACCGGAGAGATCACCTATGGTCTTGAGCGCATTGCTATGTATTTGCAAGGTGTTGACAGTATTTATGACTTGGTCTGGGCACATGGCCCGCAGGGCGATGTCAGCTATGGTGACGTGTTTTTACAAAATGAAATTGAAATGTCGACATATAACTTTGAATACGCGGACGTTGATTTTATGTTTAGCGCATTTGATCAATATGAAAAAGACTGTAGTCAATTGATCGATAATAACCTACCTCTTCCGGCCTATGAAATGGTGATGAAAGCATCACACGCCTTCAATTTATTAGATGCGCGGAAGGCTATCTCTGTGACTGAGCGTCAGCGTTATATTCTTCGTGTTCGAACATTGGCTCGAGGCGTCGCTCAATCCTACTTTGACTCACGCATGGCTGCCGGCTTTCCGCTGGCTTCGCCAGAGATTGCTCAAGAAGTATTGGCTCAACATGCTGGAGATTCAAAATGAAGGCTGATTTATTGTTTGAGCTAGGTACCGAAGAGTTGCCGCCAAAAGTCTTGATGAACCTCTCAGATGCCTTGGTTGAAGGCATGCAAAAGGGTCTGGGCGAGCACAAACTGACATTCGGTCAAGTAGATTCGTTTGCTGCACCCAGACGTTTGGCCATTATTGTTAAATCTCTTGAGATTCGGACGCCAGATACTGAGAGTGTTTCTTGGGGGCCTCCTGTAAAGGTAGCTTTCGATGCCGACGGTAACCCTACTAAGGCGGCACAGGCGTTCGCTAGTAAAAATGGAATAGACGTTTCAGAGCTTTCAGATAAGGTTGAGAGTGATGGCAAGCAAGACAAGCTGTGTGCACGTCGCGTTGAAACAGGCAAAAATACAACTTCACTCCTAGGCGGGATTATTGAGCAGACCTTAGCCGCCCTGCCGATTCCTAAACGTATGAAATGGGGCGACAGTAAGGAAGAGTTCGTGCGCCCCGTGCAGTGGGCGGTTCTGTTATTTAATGGTGAAACTTGTAAAGAGCACATTCTCGGTGTGACCACTGGCAATATTAGCCAAGGTCACCGGTTCCATGGCAGTGGGGATATTGTCATTCGCTCGCCTGATAGTTACGAACAGCAACTACATGATGGGTTTGTCCTAGCTAGTTTTGATAAACGCCGTGCACTGATTAAGGATGGTGTATCTACGCTAGCAAAAGGGGTCGGCGGCAATGCAGTAATCGATGAAGCGCTTCTTGACGAGGTGACTGGGCTGAACGAATGGCCGGTGCCGCTGATTGGAAGGTTTGATGAGGCCTTCTTGTCGGTACCCTCCGAAGCCCTTGTTTCATCTATGAAAGAGCACCAAAAGTACTTTCATGTAGTAGATAGTCAAAGTGAGCTAATGCCAGCATTTATTACCGTCGCTAATATCGTTAGTAAGGACCCCCAGCAAGTTATAGAAGGTAACGAACGTGTCATTAGACCGCGTTTGGCTGATGCGGCCTTTTTCTATAAAAACGATGCCCGGGTAAGCCTCCATGAGCGCAGGGAGCAGCTCAAAAAAGTGGTTTTCCAGGAGAAGTTGGGCTCGGTTTTTGCTAAGACAGAGCGCGTAGCCACGTTGGCAAAAAGATTATCCGTCGAGGCCGGAGCAGACCCGCGGTTAGCTTACAGGGCTGGACAGCTATGTAAGTCTGACCTTGTCACTGATATGGTGGGCGAATTTACCGACCTTCAAGGTGTCATGGGTCGTTACTACGCGCTCAATGACGGCGAAGACCCCCAGGTAGCCGACGCACTTTTAGAGCAGTATATGCCCCGCTTTGCCGGTGACATGGTGCCTGCTACGGCTGTGGGTGCGGCGCTCGCATTAGCTGACAAATTGGACACCCTGGTAGGTATTTTCAGTATTGGTCAGCAGCCTTCGGGCTCGCGCGACCCCTTTGCTCTTAGAAGGGCCAGTCTTGGCCTTTTGCGGATTATTATCGACCGTAAGCTAGATGTGGATTTGCGAGCCGCGATAGAAGTCTCTGCAAGCCAATTTAAGCTAGAGGATGAAGCGCTCCAAACAATATGTAAGCAAGTACTTGCTTACATATTGGATCGATTTAAGTCGTGGTACAAGGAAGAAGGTTTTTCCACTGAAATTTATCTCTCTGTAGCACCGCTCAACCTTGGCAATCCATTGGATATTGATGCCCGCGTAAATGCTGTGGCTGCCTTTTCCTTACTTGCAGAGGCCGATGATCTGGCCGCAGCAAACAAGAGAGTGTCCAATATTCTCACTAAGCAGCTTGGGACTAAAACGCCCGAGCCAATGAACATTAGTTTATTAGTAGAACCCGCCGAGAAGGCCCTAGCCGAGTCCATAACCGGCCTCGCATCGCTGTCTGTGCCGCTGTTAGAAGATCGCGACTACACCCGGGTGCTTCAGCACTTAGCCACATTACGGGATCCAATCGATGATTTCTTCAATGAGGTTATGGTAATGGTCGATGACCAAGCGTTACGTAATAATCGACTGAGCCTACTAAGTGATTTACGCACTTTGTTCATTAATGTAGCTGATATTTCGCAGATGGATTCGAAAAAATAGGACAGGATGTTCAAATATTTATTGTTGGTAGCCCGATCGGGCTGTTTTTATCTTGGCCTATTACTAATCGTAATGGCCTCAGGTGTCACTTCGTGTTTTATTTGGGGTCTCCCGTTCAATCGTCGTCAGAGCCTTGCGGCGACTAGTAACTATCTGATACTCAACTGGTTGCGCCTGACGTGCGGTGTAAAGGTAAACGTTACGGGCTTAGAAAATCTACCCGCAGGCCCCTGCGTGATTTTAAGTAACCACCAAAGTGCCTGGGAGTCTTTTTACATTCAGTGGTTAGTACAGCCGGCAAGTTTCGTGTTAAAACAAGAACTCTTATGGCTGCCATTTTTTGGCTGGACGATCGCAGCCATGGGGCCTATCGCTATAAAACGTTCTAAACCCGGGGCTGCTATGCGGCAGGTCTTGAAACAGGGGCGAGACCGGCTCAGGAACGGTATTAAAGTGGTAATTTACCCAGAAGGGACAAGAAATCCTAGCGGAAAATTAGGGTCGTTTAAAACTGGAGGTGCTGCCTTAGCCAAGCTGGCTAATGTGCCAGTTGTACCCCTAGCGCACAATGCCGGAGCACATTGGCCAGCCGATAGCTGGCTAAAGTATCCTGGGACTATAGATGTCCATTTTGCCACACCTCTTGATTCGTCTGCTTACAGCGCGCGCGAATTGGCCGAAAAAGCGCACTCCTGGGTGTCAGCCAGCCTAGAAACAACAGGGTCTAGATAGGCCATCTAATCCGAGTAGCTAATCAGCTTTAAACGTCCAAATTAACGACCGACAAGGCATTAGTTTCAATAAACTCCCGCCGTGGTTCTACGTGATCGCCCATTAACGTTGTAAACATTTGATCCGCTGCAATCGCGTCTTCAATCGTAACCACGAGCATGCGACGGTTTTCAGGATCCATTGTAGTATCCCAAAGCTGCTCTGGATTCATCTCCCCCAGCCCTTTATATCGCTGGGTACTGATACCTCTTCGAGACTCGGCCATCAACCACGCCAAAGCATCTTTGAAGCTGCTAACCGGCTGTTCCCGCTCGCCGCGCTTGACATAAGCACCCTCTTCGATCAGCCCCTGGACCGTCTTACCCAACTCAACCATGGCAGCATATTCATTAGAGGCAAAGAAATCACGCCCCAAATTATGATAATGAGGTACGCCATGAGCAGTGATTTCAATATTAGGAATGAAGAGATTACGCTCTTTATCTTCTTTGACCGACACCTTATAGCGATGGGTTCCACTATCGGCTTCTTCAAGACATTTTTGGAGTTCGGCACACCAAGGCTCAAGATCGCTACTATTTTGCAGAAGTTTCCCATCTAACTCGCTAATGTAAACCAATGCCTCAAGCAGCTCTACAGGATACACAAGTGACATACGGTTGATAATGTCCCCCACATACCTGAATTTTGCCACCAAACTTTCTAGGGCAGCGCCCTGAATACCTGGCGCACTAGCGTTAACATACAAAGCAGCATTCTCTAGCGCTTTTTGAGTCAGATAAACCAGCAAAGCATCGTCATCTTTTACATACTGCTCAGACTTACCTTTGCTTACTTTATAAAGCGGTGGCTGAGCAATGAAAATATGCCCATTCTCAACAAGCTCACGCATCTGCCTAAAAAAGAACGTTAATATCAATGTACGAATATGAGACCCGTCGACATCAGCATCCGTCATAATGACAATAGTGTGGTAGCGAAGCTTTTCTAAATTAAACTCTTCAGTACCGATACCACAGCCAAGTGCTGTAATAAGCGTTCCTATCTCGGCATTTGATAGCATTTGGTCAAAACGAGCTCTCTCAACATTAAGGATCTTCCCTTTCAAAGGCAAAATCGCCTGAGTCTTTCGGGCGCGACCCTGCTTAGCTGAACCGCCAGCAGAATCGCCCTCCACCAAGTAGAGTTCTGAAAGAGCAGGGTCTTTCTCTTGGCAGTCAGCCAATTTCCCAGGCAAGCCGGCAATGTCTAGCGCTCCTTTACGACGTGTCATCTCGCGCGCCTTTCGAGCCGCCTCACGCGCACGTGCTGCATCAATCATCTTGTTGACGATAGCTCGCGCTTCCTGAGGAAATTCCATCAGGTAATCGCTAAATTTGTCGCCCATTTCTTGCTCTACTGCTGTTTTCACCTCAGAGCTGACCAGCTTGTCTTTGGTCTGGGATGAAAACTTAGGATCTGGAACCTTCACAGAAACAATGCCGGTCAATCCTTCTCGGGCGTCATCGCCGGTAGTCGCAACTTTCTGTTTGCCATTAATCCCTTCTTTTTCGATATACGAATTAAGCCCGCGAGTCAGGGCTGACCTAAAGCCTGCTAAGTGGGTTCCGCCATCCCGCTGGGGGATATTATTGGTATAACAGAGAATATTTTCCTGGAAACCATCATTCCACTGCAGCGCCACTTCGACACTTGTACCATCTTCACGGTCGGTGTTGAAGTGCATAATTTTGTTAACGGTGCTTTTGTTAGTGTTCAAATACTCAACAAAGGCCTTTAAGCCACCTTCATAGGCGTAAACTTCTTCTTTACCTGAGCGCTCGTCATGAAGAACAATACGCACGCCTGAATTCAAGAATGAGAGCTCTCGCAATCGTTTAGCCAGCTGCTCAAAATGAAATTGAATATTCGTAAAGGTTCCCTCAGAAGGCTCGAAATATACTTCTGTTCCCGAGTCGTCAGTATCGCCAATAACGCCCAGTGGTGCGTCGGGAACGCCGTGAGAGTAGGTTTGCTCGTGGACTTTGCCGTTGCGACGAATCGTTAGGCGCATCTTCTTAGATAAGGCATTTACTACAGATACCCCCACTCCATGGAGTCCGCCGGACACCTTGTAGCTATTATCGTCGAACTTACCGCCTGCATGCAGCACGGTCATGATAACCTCTGCAGCAGAAACGCCCTCATCATGCATTTCTGTCGGAATGCCACGACCATTATCTGAAACCGAAATAGACTCGTTCGGATGAATCACGATCCGAATTTCCGAGCAGTGCCCCGCCAACGCTTCATCAATGGAGTTATCCACAACCTCAAAGACCATATGGTGCAGGCCGGTGCCATCGTCTGTATCACCGATGTACATCCCTGGGCGCTTGCGAACAGCATCTAGCCCTTTAAGAACCTTAATACTAGACGAATCGTAATTAGTTTCTTCAGACATAACTCTATAGCTTCCTGTTATTCAACCGACAGTAAGCGCCCCATGTTCCATGTGGAACATCTGGTGCGCATTATCTTTCACTAAAACATCAAAATCTTTCTTATCTACCCCAGTTACAAAGAACTGACAATTCAAACCATATAAGCATGACACAACCTGCTGGCGATGATGATAATCGAGCTCAGCAGGCAAATCATCAAGTAAAAACACACAAGACTCCCCTGCCTGATCTCGAAAGTATGTTGCTTGCGCCAATTTTAGCGCATATACGAGTAACTTAGTTTGCCCCCGCGACAGCACATCCGCGGCGGGCGCCCCATCCACTTTGACCCGCATATCTGCCTTATGGGCACCATGGCTAGTGGTACCGACAGCGAGGTCACGCTTGTTGTCGAGTGCCATCGCCTCAGATAGAGAGACTTCGTCACTCCAGCCTTGGTAATACTCAATATCCAGAGAGCCCAGCCCATCAAATTCCCTCGCCACGGCCTCTATATGTGGGATAAGCCCTTCAATATAGCGCTTGCGGTAAGTGGAAATCTGCTCCCCCAGCGGAACGAGCTCGGTTGTCCACGCACGCAACGAATCGGCATCTATTCTACCATGACGTAGCAGTTGATTCCGCTGTTTTAGTGTCTTTTGAAACCGACCCCACAACTGAGAGTAGGACTGTTCCACGTGGAACACTCCCCAATCCAAAAACTGCCGCCGCTGAAGAGGCCCGCCCTCCAATAAATTAAAGCTTTGCGCATCTATCAGTTGTAGAGGTAAAACTGTTGCTAGCTGAGCTGCTGTCTGGATGGTTTTCCCATCGAGGCGCGCTGCAAATTGACCGCTAGAAGAGCGTCTTACGCCTAACTGGTGTGTTTTAAGAGGATCAGTTTTGTTCACTTTAGCAGATACAACCAACTCGTCAGCCTCATGGCTAACCACCAATCGCAGGTCTCTATGACGGAAAGAGCGACCCCGCCCCAACAAATGTATGGCCTCAAGTAAACTGGTCTTTCCACTACCGTTAACGCCATGAACGATATTTGCCATGCTATGACAATCCAACGTCAGACTTCGGAGGTTTCGTACTTGATGTATTTCAAGATGAGTAATATGCATAAGTACCTTGCCGAATAAAACCAGACTCTGTGTCCGGCCTTACCCGGCAGATCATTAAAGACGCATGGGCATAACGACGTAAACCGCTGAACCGTCTGCAGCGTCTTCGACCAAAGCACTACTGTTTGAATTAGAGAGGGTGATGCGCACTTCGGCGCCGGTGATAACAGATAATACATCTAATAGATAACTGACGTTAAAACCGATCTCCAAATCTTCTCCAGAATAATTAACAGAAACCTCTTCCTCAGCCTCTTCCTGCTCTGGGTTATTGGCTACCATCTTTATAGACCCCTCGGACAAGAGAATCCTTACTCCACGATATTTTTCATTGGATAGAATCGCTGCTCGCCCGAATGCCTGCTTGAGTTCTGCCCGATCCCCAACAACGATTTTATCGCCGCCTTTCGGTAGAACGCGGTCATAATCAGGATAAGCGCCATCTACCAACTTAGAGGTAAAGCAATAGTCGCCTCCTGTTACGCGAATATGGTTAGAACCCATAGCCACCTTGACCTCATTTTCGTCAAGTAAGCGTGACAGCTCAATAATACCCTTCCGCGGAATAATCGAAGTAATAGGCTCAACCACTGACACGTCGCATATACCATCACACAACGCCATACGATGGCCATCTGTCGCTACGGCTCTAAGCTTGTTTTCATTGAGCTCCCAAAGCATACCATTAAGGTAGTACCTTACATCCTGCTGCGCCATGGCAAAGGAAGTGGCCTCGATCAACCCCTTAAGAACTGAACCAGCAACCATGAACTCCACGCTTTTTTCGCCTTCATCTACCGAAGGAAACTCATTAGCAGGCAACGTCGAGAGCGTAAATTTGCTCCTCCCACTTTTGATTGTTGCCTTGCCGTCGCTACTTGAAAAATCAACCATCGCCCCATCAGGGAGAGACCGACAAATATCAACTAACTTACGTGCCGAAACAGTTACGTCTCCATCTTCACCTGTCGCATCAATGTCAGTAACGCCAACTATCTCAACCTCAAGATCAGTTCCGGTCATTGATAGTCTGGACTGCTCCAGACTCAATAACACATTAGACAATATTGGTAATGTTTGGCGCCTTTCAACAACACCAACCACCAACTGTAAGGGCTTTAAAAGCGCTTCGCGCGATAAGCTAAATTTCATAATAATTCATTATCTCCAACTCTACTCTCAAAAACCATCAACCAATAAATTCAAGTGGACAGGGCCCGATACAGATTCTTTAGATCTCTCTGCACTTCGCGGTCCATACCCTCTAGCTCCTTTACCTTCCGGCAAGCATGGAGCACCGTAGTGTGATCTCTACCGCCAAATGACTCCCCAATCTCTGGAAGACTATGGCTGGTAAGCTCCTTAGCGATAGACATAGCTAACTGCCGAGGCCGCGCAACAGAACGACTTCTGCGCTTGGACAACATATCAGACATCTTAAGCTTATAATAGTCAGCAACAACTCTCTGAATGTTATCTATGGTAACTAGCTTGTCTTGAAGTGCCAACAGATCTTTAAGGGATTCCCTAATTAAATCAATATCAATAACGCGCCCAGTAAACTGAGCGTGCGCCATAACTCGCTTAAGGGCACCCTCTAATTCTCTCACGTTAGAGCGTATCCGTTGAGCAATAAAAAACGCCGCATCTTTCGACAGATCCATTCCAGCTTGCTCAGCCTTATTCATCAAAATAGCAGCCCTAGTCTCTAACTCTGGCGGTTCAACTGCAACCGTTAAACCCCATCCAAATCTTGACTTCAACCTTTCTTCCACACCATCAATTTCCTTCGGGTAACGGTCGCACGTCAAAATCATTTGCTGGCCGCCCTCAAGCAGCGCATTGTAGGTATGGAAAAACTCTTCCTGCGAACGCTCTTTACCAGCGAAAAATTGAATATCATCAATCAGGAGTGCGTCTACTGAACGATAGAATCTCTTAAACTCATCAATAGCTTTTAACTGCAGCGCCTTAACCATATCCGCAACAAACCGCTCAGAGTGCAGGTAAACAATTTTTGCCTCGGGGTTTTTTTCGCGCATTGCGTGGCCGACCGCGTGCATTAGGTGGGTTTTACCTAACCCGACACCGCCGTAAATAAACAGTGGATTATATGAACCACCCGGATTCTCGGCAACCTGACGAGCTGCCGCAAAGGCCAATTGGTTGGATTTTCCCTCAACAAAACTACCAAAAGTGAAATTGCGATTTAAATTGGTTTTTAAGCTACTTTCTGCTGCCGAAGTAATAATGGCTGGAGCCTGCGGTTTTTCCTGGTCTTGCGCAACAGCGCTCCAACCGGAGCCGCTGTCCTGTTCGGTATTGCTGCTGATCAAAGCTAACCCATGATCGCCATCATACTGACTCACGGCAACGATCACCTCTACGCTAACCTTGCGCCCACACAACCGATCCATCAACTCTTGAATCCGCGCAGAAAATTTGTTTTTCACCCACTCTTCAATGAACCGGTTCGGCGCCAACAACTGCACTCGGTCGCCATCCAACCCTGCCTGCGCAACCAGCGGTCGAATCCAGGTATTAAACTGCTGTTCGGGAAGCTCACCACGCAACTGAGCTTGGCACTGCGGCCAAACAGTGGAAGCGAGATCAATCTGCATTTCGATCCACCACTATAGTTGCCCGTTCTGCACGAAGAGCAGAGAGGTTTCAAATTGAGCGCTAACGGCACCAAAAATTTTGAATTTATCCTTCAAACTGCCCCCAAAGAAAGTCACATACATCTTTTTTAGTAACGCATTACTAAAAAAATTTATTGTTAATGCAGTGTATACAAGAAAATCTAGACTATCCACAAAAAAAACAAGGGGGTTTAATACTGAATTTTAATTTAAACCATTTAAATCAATGGTTTAAAAAATAACAAGTTTTATTTTACTCACAAATAAAACTCAATTACTGATCATTAAATAACCTATTTTTGTGCATAACCTGTATATATGCAGTTAGAAAACAGTGTTTAAGGGAGATATTTGGATGGTTATTGATTTAGCAAAAAATTTATATTTAATAGGGTGACCTTATTGCTATTTTCGGTCACTTTCCAATGCAAAAGGAAGAAAAAATCCTGCCTAACAAATCATCTGAAGTGAACAGGCCAGTGATTTCGGAAAGCTCCTTTTGTGCTTGGCGCAGGTCTTCAGCGAGTAATTCACCCGCCCCAGCATCGCGCAGCTGGGCAATACCAATAGTGATGAGATTAAGTGCGTTCTCTAAAGAAACTAGATGCCGCCTCCGTGCCGAGAAAAGCCCCTCCGAATGTCCAAGAAAGCCGGCACTCTTCTGCAAATGATCAACAAGTGTATCGAATCCTGTTTGCTCCTTCACTGATATGGCGAAGGTTTTTTGAGCGCCCGGCACAGCTCCAGGGGCGAGCCCTGATAGATCAATCTTGTTCAATACCAATGTCAATTGTTGGTTTGAGTTTGGATACCGATCAAAGAATTCGGGCCAAACAGACTCTAATTCTGGAACGCTGTCTTGCGTGGAATCAACAATAAACAGAATTTGGTCTGCGGCCTCGATCTCACGCCAGGCTCTTCGCACACCCTCCGCTTCTATTTCATTATCGGTATCGCGCAACCCTGCTGTATCTACAATATTGAGCGGTAGCCCATTGAGGACGATCTTTTCACGCAAAACATCCCTGGTCGTACCAGCCACCGAGGTCACAATAGCTGTATCATTCCCGGCAAGCGAATTTAATAAGCTAGACTTACCTGCATTAGGTCTTCCTGCTAGCACCAACGTTAGCCCATCTTTTAGCAATGAACCCTGTTGTGCTTTTTCTAGCACGCGCGATATATCTGATGAGAGTTTATCTAAATTTGAAAAAAGCTTTTCATCCTGTAAAAAGTCGATTTCCTCCTCTGGGAAATCAATGGCCGCTTCAACATAGATGCGAATTTGGATCATTTCCTCTACCAGCTGATTAATAAGCTTAGAAAACTCACCCTGCATCGATCTGACCGCCGATTTAGCCGCCTCTACCGAAGATGCATCAATTAGATCCGCTATCGCCTCAGCCTGCGCTAAGTCCATTTTGTCATTACAAAAAGCTCTCTCACTAAACTCTCCCGGCCTAGCGACTCTGGCGCCAAGAGACACACATCGCTGTACCAAAGAATCTAGAATAACCATCCCACCATGACCCTGAAGCTCTAAAACCGACTCTCCTGTAAATGAGTTCGGAGCGGGGAAATACAGCGCGACGCCCTCATCAATAGTTGATCCCGCAGAATCTAAAAATCGACAGTAGCTTGCCTGGCGTGGACTAACTTTCCGCCCGATAATGCCTTCAATATAAGCGCTGAGATTTTCGCCAGAAAGGCGCACTACACCAACACCACCGCGGCCAGTGGCTGTAGCTATAGCAACAATGGTGTCTTTGTCGTTTTGTAACATAGATTTCAGTATGCCAGAAAAAAAGGCCCCTACTGGGGCCTTAATCTAATTTTTTTTGTTAACCAACTGGCGGTTCACAAACCACTGTTGCGCCATTGATAAGAGATTATTCACCGTCCAGTAAAGAACCAAGCCCGAAGGAAATGTCATAAACAAAAAGGTGAATGCAATGGGCATAATTTGCATGATTTTGGCTTGCATCGGATCAGTTGGGGCCGGCTGCAACTTCTGCATAAGAAACATACTTGCACCCATAATAAGTGGCAGCACAAAGTACGGATCTTTTGCTGAAAGATCTTGAATCCAGAATATCCAAGGAGCATGTCTTATCTCTACGGACTCCATTAACACCCAGTACAGTGAGATAAAAACCGGCATTTGCAACAGCATCGGGAAGCAACCGCCCGCTGGATTAACCTTCTCTTTCTTGTAAAGGCTCATTGTTTCTTGGGACATCTTTTGCCGATCGTCACCATAAAGCTCTTTTAACCGAACCATTTGTGGCTGGAGATTTCTCATCTTTGCCATAGACTTTAAGCTTGCTGCTGACAACGGATAGAGAATTAACTTAATGGCCAAGGTTAATAATATAATCGTCCAACCCCAGTTACCAATAACACTGTGGATTATTTTCATCGCTTTAAAGATAGGTTCAGCTAAAATCCATAAAAACCCATAATCTAACGTTCTGTCCAAGTACTCAGCCATCCCAATAAGGGCTTCCTGGTCCTTAGGGCCCATGTAAAAACTTGCCTTATAATCAGCTGCCTGACCAACCGGCACGCTAATAGGCGCGCCAGTAAAGCTCATTAAATACATATCTTGTTTGGATAGTTTACGTAAGGTGAAATTGTTTAGCTGGTCAGCCGGTGGTACCCATGCGCTGACAAAATAATGTTGAACCATGGCAACCCAACCACCTTCAATCGAGGTCTTAATAGATTCGTCCTCAATGTCACTAAAATCAAATTTAGCGTAATTCTTCTCAGGTTGACGAATAGCGGCACCAAGAAATGGTTGCATACTGAACCCTGAAATATCTGTGACAGGCGGCTTAGAGTCTCTTTTTATCTGACCATAAAAGGTTCCATTCCAATCAGCACTTGAGCCATTGTTAATAATGTACTGAACACCGATATCATAGCTACTGCGATTAAGAGTAAAGCGTTTTACGATCCTTACACCGCCGTCATTGAGTACCAAGTCTATGTTAAGGGTATCTTCAGCATCGCTTAAAATATAATTACTGTTCGCAAAAGAGAATTTGGGCCTCCCTTCTGCAGTGTCGGTCCCACTAGGACCAATAAGACCGCTTCTAGCAATATAAATATTGTCTCTGCTATTTTGCAGAATTGGAAACGGTTGTCCCCCATCCTCGGGCTTCTTATCGAAGTGCTTAAGTAGAAGGCCGCTAACGATATCTCCACCTAAGGGATCGATCACAATTTCAATAACATCATTCTTCGCAGTAATAAGATTCCTATTTGAAGAAGGTTGGGCTAAATCTAAACTTGCACTGGACTGAGGCATCGATTCTAGCTGGGGGAGCTCTTCGCTATTTTGAGGACTAGTAATCCCTGCAACAGACTCCAGTTCCGATCCATAGTTAGACTGCGTCTCACTATAGCTTGGCTGTACTACCAAATCTTGATCCTGAAATTGATTCCATTGGATAACTAACATCCATGCAACGAGGCCCATGCCGGCGATTAATATTGTTCTTTGCCAATCCATATTCACTATAACTCTGTTGGTTTTTGATGAGGAGGTTTTTGAATGTCGCTATTACCGATAAGAGGATCATAACCACCGGGATGAAATGGATGACACTTAAGTATCCTAATGATTGAAAGATAGGTCCCTTTGAAAACACCAAACCGATCAATCGCTTCATGCGCGTAACAAGAGCACGTAGGCTGAAAGCGGCAATTACTTCCCAGCAACGGGCTAATTACCAGCTGATATCCACGAATCATTTTTATCACTACTTTACGCATTTTTTGCCTTTGAAGCTTCGCAACGCTGCAGCAGTCTGCACCAAGATTCCTGTAACAACAAGGCCATGTCCTTAGAGTTAAGCTTATCGGCACCTTTGCGGGCTAAAAATATGACATCTATGGAGTGCGGGAAATCTGTTTTACGAAAACTTTCTCGGACTAGGCGTTTGACCAAATTACGGCCAACGGCAGTAGGAATATTTTTCTTGCCGATAACAAGCCCTAAACGAGACGAACAGTCTTCATTAAACTTTGCAAGCAATAGCCATTTCGGATGGGAAATCTTACAGGTATTTAGGTCGAAGACCTCTTTGAACTCAGAGGCCTTGAGTAAACGCTGGTCTTTACCGAACTTAAAATTGGGCACTCAGCCCATACCTTATGCTGAAAGACGCTTGCGGCCTTTCGCTCGACGACGGTTCAGTACCGCTCTGCCGCCTGCTGTAGCCATACGAGCTCTAAAACCATGGGTGCGCTTTCGCTTCAGATTACTAGGTTGAAATGTTCTTTTCATGGTAAATAGTCCAAATTTGTGTGTGTTACCCTAACAGGGTGCGCGATTCTAAAGAAATAAACGCCCTACTTCAACGGTTTATTCACTAAATC
Organism: gamma proteobacterium HTCC2207; assembly: GCA_905182275.1. Taxonomy (GTDB): domain Bacteria; phylum Pseudomonadota; class Gammaproteobacteria; order Pseudomonadales; family Porticoccaceae; genus HTCC2207. The sequence continues at coordinate 11,706 of CAJJAU010000058.1, read as the reverse complement.
CTTCAAAACAGCCCAATTTTTACCCATAAGTGCCCTTTAAAAAACAATACACGCTTATCAACAGAAAACAAACGATTTACCGAGCGCTTTTATCGAAATACAACATACTGTGAATACCCTGTGTGCGAAAAAAAGTTTCATCAACAAAATTTTGCTGTTAAGGCTCGCCAAAACATAAGGGCTTAATTTAATACCGCGTTGAAACAGTTTGTTCTAGTTTGAACAACTGAGTTACTAAGCTACTTTTACAGCCTATAAAACGATGTAAGTAATTGAAATAAAACATAAAAAAAAAGTTACTAACAAAACCACTGCCCCTTAATAACAATAACAATAATATAAACTATTAATATATAAACTAATTTATATAACTATAAGAGATAGTACAGCGATTAAATTCGCCTTAATTAAAAAGTCAATAAGTTAGTGAATCTCAACGTATAATGCTCGCTCGAATACAAAAATTGTTGCTGTTATGAAATACCCAGATTGTTTTGACGTTATTGTTGTTGGAGGAGGTCATGCTGGCACTGAGGCCTGTCTCGCCGCTGCTAGAATGGGCTGCAGTACCCTATTGCTCACCCATAACATTGAGACATTAGGTCAAATGTCATGCAATCCAGCTATTGGCGGCATAGGCAAGAGCCATCTTGTAAAGGAAGTTGATGCTCTTGGTGGAGCTATGGCCAAGGCGACTGATCTTGGCGGAATCCAATTTAGAGTTCTCAATGCACGCAAAGGGCCGGCGGTTAGAGCAACCCGGGCACAAGCTGACAGGGTTAGATATAAGGCTGCCATTAGAGGGATTTTAGAAAACCAACCGAATTTATCGATTTTTCAGCAAGCCGTAGATGACCTAATAATCGAAAACAATCGAGTTACAGGCGTGGTTACCCAGATGGGGTTGCAATTTAAAGCCAAAACAGTGGTAGTTACTGCAGGTACTTTTCTTGCAGGCAAAGTGCACATAGGTCTGGAAAATCACTCAGCAGGACGGGCGGGAGATCCGCCCTCCATTAACTTAGCGCAACGACTTCGTGAGCTGCCATTCAGGGTGGAGCGTTTAAAAACTGGCACACCTCCGAGAATTGACGCTCGAAGCGTTGATTTCTCATTACTGCAAGAGCAGTGGGGCGATCAGCCAGTACCGGTAATGTCTTATTTAGGAAAAGCCGAAGACCATCCTCAGCAAACATGCTGCTGGATAACATACACCAATAGCAATACACACCAAATCATTCATGGCGGGATGGACCGCTCACCACTTTATACAGGCGTTATTGACGGTGTTGGGCCTCGCTACTGCCCATCGATTGAAGACAAGGTAGTCAGGTTTGCGGACAAAGACCAGCACCAAATATTTGTCGAGCCTGAAGGGCTTGATACTTACGAGCTCTACCCAAATGGCATTTCCACAAGCTTACCCTTCGATGTGCAATTAGCGCTAGTTAGATCTATCAAAGGGTTTGAAAACGCCCACATTACAAGACCGGGTTACGCGATCGAGTATGATTACTTTAACCCCCAAGATCTTAACTATTCGCTGGAAACTAAAGCTATTGGAGGGCTGTTTTTTGCTGGCCAAATCAACGGCACTACTGGATATGAAGAAGCAGCGGCGCAGGGCTTATTGGCTGGGGCTAACGCGGCATTACAGACTCTAGATAAGGATGTTTGGTGTCCTACCAGAGACACCGCCTACATGGGTGTTTTGGTTGATGATCTTATAACTATGGGAACTAACGAACCCTATCGTATGTTTACGAGTCGTGCGGAATATCGCTTACTGCTGCGAGAGGATAACGCCGATATTCGTCTAACAGAGACTGGCCGAAAATTGGGGTTGGTTGATGACTATCGCTGGCAACAGTTCTGTGAGAAACAGGAAGCCATAGAGCTAGAAACGCAGCGCTTAAAAAGTACCTGGATTCAACCTAATAGTGAGTTGTCAGAAAAACTGTTTGAACATATTGACCACAAGATTTCTCATGAGTACTCGTTGTTTGATTTACTGAAACGGCCTGAGCTCAACCATAAAATAATTGCTGATTTATTACCAGATGAAAAGCCAGATGCGAAAATTGGGCAGCAAGTTGAAATAGATGCGAAATATTCAGGTTATATTAGCCGGCAGCAGGATGAGATTGATCGATTACAACGTCATGAAAATACACCGATCCCCGGTAACTTTAATTATGCTGAAATTAAAGGTTTATCTAATGAAGTTAAGCAAAAGTTAGGAGAAGCAAGGCCGGATACGCTCGCTCGGGCATCAAGAATCCCGGGCGTTACGCCCGCCGCTATTTCCTTACTCTTAGTACAGCTTAAAAAACATGCAGCCTAACTAAGTAATCTTTCAAATGGCATCAAAAAACTATTCAAACGTCTCACAGACCCAAAAGCGTCAATTACTTACATCGGGCATGGATAAGCTCAAATTAGAGTATAGCGATGACCAATTAGATCAATTGTTGGCTTATCTTGGCATGTTAGAACACTGGAATAAAGCCTATAATTTAACTGCCGTAAGAGATCCAATGGAGATGATTAAGTTACATCTTTTAGATAGTCTTGCTATATCGTCGTTACTTTATGGAGATCGCTTTATTGATGTCGGTACTGGCGCCGGTCTACCTGGCATACCCTTAGCCATCCTTAATCCAGACAAGCATTTTACTCTACTAGATAGTAACGGTAAAAAAACCCGATTTTTATTTCAGGTTAAGATCGAACTTGGTTTGGCTAACATTAAGGAGGTGAATGAGAGAGTGGAAAAGTACTCGCCTGCTCATAAGTATCAAGCTGTTTTAAGTCGAGCGTTCAGCTCACTAACCGACATGGTTATTAACTGCCAACACCTTCTCGCGGACAATGGTTGGTTTTTGGCAATGAAAGGTCGTCTTGAACAATCAGAGTTGAGTGCAATACCAAAAGGCTATAAGGTCGTCGGAGAGTATCCTATTGAAGTGCCTGAGGTTGATGGTCAGCGGCATCTAATTAAAATAAAAAGAATTTAAATAAATTACCTAGGAAAAAAGCCGGTGGTTAAAATAATATCCATAGCAAACCAAAAAGGCGGTGTCGGTAAAACCACTACAAGTGTTAATTTATCAGCCTCTCTAGCTGCCTATAAAAAACGCGTTCTGCTTGTTGATTTGGATCCTCAAGGCAACGCAACTATGGGGTCTGGGGTTAACAAACAAGAGTGCACCTTAAGCGTTTACCATGTGTTAACCGCTAAAAACCCAACGGCAGAGGTAATAGTTAAGGCCACCACGGGTAAGTACGATTTACTGCCCGCCAACCGCGATTTAGTGGCGGCAGAAGTAGAATTAATGAAAGAAATTGGCCGAGAGTCAAAGCTGAAATTGGCACTTGGAGAGGTCAGTGAGAATTATGATTATGTGATTATTGACTGCCCACCAACGTTAAATATGTTAACGGTGAACGCATTGGTGGCTAGTGAAGGCGTCATTGTTCCTATGCAGTGTGAGTATTTCTCTCTTGAAGGTTTAGCGGATTTAAATAACACCATTAAGCAAATAGCGAAATTAATTAATCCTTCACTGCACATTCAGGGTATTTTAAGAACGATGTACGATCCCCGAAGTAGTTTGACGAATGCCGTAACCGCTCAGTTAAGAAAATATTTTGGTGATCGGGTTTACAGGGTGAGCATCCCACGCAATGTTCGACTAGCTGAAGCGCCAAGCCATGGGCTGCCGGTTTTAATGTATGATCGAAACTCAAAGGGCTCTATTGCTTATTTGGCACTTGCCGGAGAAATACTTCGACTTGAAAAACAACAGAAAGCAGATCTGGTAAAGGCTTAATAATATGGCTGCAAAAAGACAAAGTTTGGGTACCGGTTTAGATGCCTTATTGGGGTTTTCTGACGACATTAATATTAATGAGCAAAATAATAATACCAAAGACGCTGATGGGACATTAAGAGACCTGCCGGTAGAATTCCTTCAGCGTGGTAAATATCAGCCGCGTCGAGACTTAGATGCGGACGCTCTCCAGGAGTTGGCTAATTCAATTTCCCAACAAGGTGTGATGCAGCCAATAGTGGTGCGCAAGATAGCGACAGACAAATATGAGATCGTTGCCGGCGAGCGCCGTTGGCGCGCAACCCAACAGGCCGGCTTAGAGTCAATTCCAGCTATCATCAGAACGATCACAGATGAAGCGGCCATTGCAATGGCGCTAATAGAAAACATTCAACGCGAAGACCTTAATTCAATTGAAGAGAGTCGCGCACTCATAAGACTACAGGATGAATTTCAGTTAACCCAGCAGCAGGTAGCGGATGCTGTGGGTAAATCTCGCTCTGCGGTCACCAATTTAATGCGGCTAGCTAGCCTGGAGCCGGCCGTGCAAAAACAACTTGAGTTAGGTGAAATTGAGCTCGGGCATGCCAAGTGTCTATTAGCTCTCCCCAGCAACACGCAAATCATGGCTGGCCGAGAAGTTGCCGCTAATGCTATGTCTGTTAGGCAGACGGAAACCTTAGTTAAACGAATGCAACAGTCAGGCTCTGTAAAGCCTGTAGAGCAAGTTATATCAGCTGATCCCGATATTTTACGTGCACAACAGGAGCTTTCTGAGAAGGTTGGAGCGTCAGTAATTATACAACATTCAACCAAAGGTTCCGGCAAATTGGTGATTAAATACCACAGTGTTGATGAGTTAGAGGGTATATTGGCCCACATTAAATAATCAATTGGCCATTATCAGAGATATGAATTGCAAATATAGACCTTAATAGCATGTTGAATATCGCTTGCAGTATCCCTATAATGCCCCCGCTTCCGGTGCTGCACAAACCGCCGGAAAAATTCGGGGAAGATGGTAAGAAACAGCAATGACTACCATTCCAAAACCGCCGGTATATTTGGCCTCACTTATTCAGCTAATAGCGCTGATCATAGTGAGTGTGGTGGTTTTTTGGTTTGATACTATTATTGCTTGTTCTGTCTTTCTGGGGGGGTTGAATCAATTGCTGCCCCAAGTTTGGTTTGCTTATTTTGCTTTTAAGCATGTTGGGGCAAATCAGACGCATAGTATTGTTAGTTCAATGTACCGCGGTGAAACAGGCAAGGTGTTATTAGCCGCTACCGGGTTCATCGCAGTTTTTGTACTGTTTGAGCAAGTCAATATTATAGGGTTCATGTTTGCTTTTGTAGGTATGATCCCGCTGCAACTGTTTTTGGTTGCAAAAATAGTGAAGTAATTAGAGTAGATAGTGCGTAAACCACTACAGGTCACGCATCTTTCTAGGGTTCAGAAGAGTTGAGATAAATAGATGTCAGGCGAAAATCCCGCAAGCACAACTGAATATATCCAGCATCACCTGCAAAACTTAGTTTATGGTAAGTTGCCGGGCGGTTTTGAGCGACATACAGAAAATGGCTCAGAGGTGCTCGCCGCTGACACCTGGACGATGGCGCACGGCGCTACTGAAGCAGCTGCTATGGGCTTTTGGGCTATACATGTTGATTCCATGGCCTGGTCTATTGGTTTGGGTATTATTTTTTGCTGGATGTTTCGGCGCGCAGCTGTTCGTGCCACTACAGGCGTACCCTCTGGCTTTTTAAATTTTGTTGAGCTCATTATTGAGTTTATTGATAGCACGGTTAAAGATAGCTTCCACGGCAAAAATAAAATGGTAGCGCCGTTGGCGCTGACAATTTTTGTATGGATATTTCTGATGAATTTAATGGATCTACTGCCGGTAGATTTAATTCCTAAAGTTCTCATGTTGGCGGGTGTCGAGTACCAAAAAATTGTGCCGTCCACCGACCCCAATATCACAATGGGCATGGCGTTGGGCGTTTTCGTGTTAATGCTTTATTACAACATTAAGATAAAAGGATTCGGGTTCGTTAAAGAGCTCACTATGCATCCTTTTAATCACTGGGCTTTTATCCCAATCAATTTGTTTATGGAGCTGGTGGGCCTTTTGGCAAAGCCGTTCTCGCTCGGGCTAAGACTATTCGGCAACATGTATGCAGGTGAGATGATTTTTATTCTTATTGCGATGATGTTTGCTGCAGGCGCAGGAACTGGTTTGGTCGCCGGGGGTCTGAATGCTCAATTATTTGGTGATGGTACTAACGGTATTTTCTGGTTAGTTATTTTCATCATGGTTTGTGGGGTCTGCTGGATGAACCTGCGAGGAAAGATATCTACGGGTAGAACAGTGCTGGTAACGTTGGGTTTGCTGACGGTTGGTGGCGGTGTTTTTGCTTTAGGTGGTGGGTTAATGCAGTGGGGTTGGGCAATTTTCCATATTTTGGTTATTACTCTACAGGCATTTATTTTTATGGTGCTAACGATCGTCTATCTTAGTATGGCGCACGAAGAAGACCATTAATTTTTTTATTTTTAACTACTGAAATCGGGAGTCTACGATGGAACTTGTAATTATGGCAGCGGCAATTATGCTCGGACTGGGTGCTTTAGGTGCCGCTATTGGCATGGGTTTGTTGGGTGGAAAGTTGATCGAAGGAACAGCTCGTCAGCCAGAGCTTGGTCCTATGCTACAGGGTAAAATGTTCTTGCTAGCTGGTCTAATCGATGCTGTGCCTATTATTGGCGTTGGTATCGCAATGTACTTGATCTTTGTTGTTGCTCCTAGTGTTGGCGTATAACAACAACTTAATTTTTAACCCGACCTTCATTAATGAGGTATTGGCGTGAATATTAATCTAACGCTTTTCGGTCAGATGGTGACCTTTGCAATTTTTGTGTGGTTTTGCATGAAGTTTGTGTGGCCCGTCATCATCACGGCTATGGAAGAACGGCAACAGAAAATTGCTGATGGACTTGATGCAGCTGACCGCGCTATGCGTGATCTTGAGGCTGCGCAGGACAAGGCAACTGACCAGATGAAGGAAGCTAAGCAGGAAGCTGCTGGCATCGTTGATCAGGCGAATAAGCGAGCAAGTCAAATTGTCGATGAAGCAAAGCAGCAGGCGATTACTGAAGGTGATCGTTTGAAGGTCGCTGCTGAAGCAGAAATCGAGCAAGAGATTAATCGAGCTAAAGAAGAGCTTCGCGCTTCAGTGGCAGGTTTAGCTTTAGCGGGTGCTGAGAAAGTTCTTGAAGCGTCCATTGATGATAAAGCTAATCGTGCGCTGGTTGATAATTTAGCGTCACAGCTTTAATAGAGGTTTATCATGGCAGAATTGAGCACCCTAGCAAGACCCTATGCAAAGGCAGCCTTTGAGTTTGCTGTTGACGCGTCGGATCTTAAAGGTTGGGCTTATAGTCTGGCTACTTCCGCAGCGGTTACTCAGCATGCGGCGGTAGTTAAGTTATTACGTTCGCCAAGCTCAACGCCAGCGCAGCAAGCGGCAACCATTATTGACCTCTGTGGTGATGTTCTTGATGTTACTGGACAAAACTTTATAGTTATTTTGTCTGAGAACAGACGGTTGACATTGTTGCCACAGATTTCTCTTCAGTTCGAAGCTATGAAAGCGAATCGAGAAAAAGCGGTTGATGTCGATGTTACCGCAGCGCAGCCATTGGATGCGCAGCAGCAGCAGATGTTGTCCGATGCACTGAGTAAGAAGTTACAACGTAAAGTAAATATGCAGGTTAGTTTAGATAAGAGCCTGTTGGGTGGTGCGGTTATCCGTGCCGGGGATACCGTCATAGACGGGTCCATTCGCGGTCGTTTGACCAAACTCGCCGAGTCACTAAATTCCTAAGGATTGAGGCCTAAGCATGCAGCAACTGAATCCATCAGAGATCAGTGAAATTATCAAGAGTCGTATTGACAACCTTGATGTTTCATCAGAAGCCCAAAATGAGGGCACCATTGTTTCCGTATCGGACGGAATCATTCGTATACACGGCCTAGCCGACGTAATGTATGGCGAAATGATTGAATTCGATGGCGGAGTTTACGGTATGGCACTTAACCTCGAGCGCGACTCTGTCGGCGCCGTGGTATTGGGTGACTACCAAACCTTAGCGGAAGGCCAGAAGGCCCGATGCACCGGCCGTGTTTTGGAAGTCCCGGTAGGTCCAGAATTAGAAGGTCGAGTGGTTGACGCCTTGGGTAACCCTATTGATGGTAAAGGGCCGGTTAATGCCGCCCTTACCGACGCAGTAGAAAAGGTTGCGCCCGGCGTTATTGAGCGTCAATCGGTTGATCAGCCAGTGCAAATTGGTTTAAAAGCTGTTGATACCATGGTGCCTATTGGCCGTGGTCAGCGAGAGTTGATTATTGGTGATCGCCAGATTGGCAAGTCTGCCATTGCGGTTGATGCCATCATTAACCAGAAAGGCTCAGGTATTAAATGTATCTATGTCGCTATTGGCCAAAAAGCAGCGTCTGTTGCTGCGGTTGTGCGTAAACTGGAAGAGCATGGTGCGATGGAACACACTATTGTTGTTGCGGCTACCGCGTCAGACCCTGCAGCCATGCAATTCTTGGCTCCATTCGCTGGCTGTTCTATGGGCGAGTACTACCGTGATCGCGGGCAAGACGCGCTAATTATCTACGATGATTTAACCAAGCAAGCTTGGGCTTATCGTCAGATATCGCTGCTTCTAAAACGCCCTCCGGGTCGAGAAGCCTATCCTGGAGATGTATTTTATCTTCACTCCCGACTATTAGAGCGTGCAGCTAGAGTTAATGCTGACTATGTAGAAAAGTTCACCAATGGTGAAGTGAAAGGTCAGACTGGATCCCTAACCGCCCTGCCCGTTATTGAAACTCAGGCTGGAGACGTATCGGCATTTGTACCAACCAATGTAATCTCGATTACTGATGGTCAGATCTTCCTTGAGGCCGATATGTTTAACGCCGGCATCCGGCCTGCAATGAACGCAGGTATCTCGGTATCGCGAGTGGGTGGTGCAGCGCAGACAAAAATCATTAAGAAACTATCAGGTGGAATTCGTACCGCGCTAGCGCAGTACCGTGAGCTGGCAGCATTCTCCCAGTTTGCATCTGACCTTGATGACGCGACCAAAGCCCAGTTAGACCATGGTGAGCGCGTCACCGAGCTGATGAAGCAAAAGCAGTATACGCCTCAGAGTATCGCTGAGATGGGCGTGATGGTTTATGCAGCAGACAATGGTTTCCTGCAGGCAGTTGAGGTTAACAAAATCGGTGATTTTGAATCGGCGTTACTTTCCTATATGAAAGCTGAGCATGGCGATCTGATGGCGACTATCAATGCGTCAGGTGATTACAACAATGATATTGGAGCGAGTATTAAGGCTGCTTTAGAAAACTTTGTTGCAACTCAAACCTGGTAAACCAGGGTAATCGGACAGGCATAAGAAATGGCAATCGGAAAAGAAGTTAAAACGAAAATTGCTAGCATAGGCAGTACGCAGAAGATTACCAGTGCCATGGAAATGGTCGCTGCGAGTAAGATGCGTCGAGCACAGGAGCGTATGGCTCTGGGGAAACCCTATGCCCAGCGCATCCGTGATGTGGTTGGTCATATTGCTAATGCAGTTTCCGAATACAAACACCCATACTTAAACGAGCGTGAGGTTAAGCGTGTTGCTTACGTGGTCATTTCAACGGATCGTGGTTTGTGTGGTGGTCTGAATATTAATTTATTCAAGGCCGCACTCAAGTCGATTAAGGCTTGGTCTGATCAAGGTGTTGAAGTTGATATTTGCGTGGTTGGCAATAAAGCGGCTGGTTTTTTTGGAGCTGTAGGCGGTAATGTTGTCGCAGCGGTCAAAGATGTTGGTGATGAGCCCAACGCCGTTGATTTAATTGGTGGCGTAAAGGTCATGTTGGACTCTTTCGATGAGGGGCGTATCGACAAGCTGTTTGTCGTCAGCAATGAATTTGTCAACACCATGACACAGTCGCCGACTGTAGAGCAGTTGTTGCCATTAGCGGCGACGGCTGATGATCGGCTTAATCATCACTGGGATTATATCTATGAGCCAGATGCCAAAGAATTACTTGATGGCCTACTGATTCGCTATATAGAATCCCAAGTTTATCAGGGTGTTGTAGAGAACAAAGCCTGCGAACAGGCGGCAAGAATGTTAGCAATGAAAAACGCCACCGACAACGCTGGTGACATGATTGATGAATTACAACTGCTTTATAACAAAGCGCGCCAAGCAGCGATTACCCAAGAGCTGTCAGAAATTGTCAGTGGCGCAGCGGCTGTTTAAAGCCCAACGAATTTTAAAGGTTTAGTTAAGAGGAACCGGACATGAGTAGTGGACGTATTGTACAAATTATTGGCGCCGTGATTGATGTGGAATTTCCCCGCGATCAGGTACCCAACGTCTATGACGCCCTAGTAGTGGATGACAAGGGGTTAACCCTAGAAGTTCAACAACAACTGGGTGACGGCGTAGTGCGAGCAATCGCTATGGGATCCTCAGAAGGTATCAGCCGGGGTTTGGGAGTGCATAACACCGCCGCACCTATTTCAGTTCCAGTGGGCATTGAAACCTTGGGGCGCATCATGGATGTCCTTGGCAATCCAATTGATGAGAAAGGCCCTATCGGTGAAAAAGAGCGTATGGCTATTCACCGCAAACCACCTGCTTATGACGAGCTTGCTGCTTCGGACGACCTGCTAGAAACAGGCATCAAGGTTATCGACTTGGTTTGCCCTTTCGCTAAAGGCGGCAAGGTTGGACTGTTTGGTGGTGCCGGTGTAGGCAAAACCGTCAACATGATGGAACTGATTAACAACATCGCCACCGAGCACAGCGGATTGTCTGTTTTTGCCGGTGTTGGTGAGCGTACTCGTGAAGGTAATGATTTCTACTACGAGATGCAGGAGTCAGGTGTTGTTAACATCGAGACCCCAAGCGAATCTAAGGTTGCGATGGTTTATGGCCAGATGAATGAGCCCCCAGGAAACAGATTGCGTGTTGCTCTGACCGGTTTGACCATGGCTGAAAAATTCCGCGATGAAGGTAAAGATGTATTGCTGTTTGTTGATAACATCTACCGCTACACGCTAGCAGGCACTGAAGTGTCTGCACTCTTGGGGCGTATGCCTTCAGCGGTAGGCTATCAGCCTACGCTGGCAGAAGAAATGGGCGTGCTTCAGGAGCGTATTACTTCTACCAAGACGGGGTCTATTACTTCGGTTCAGGCGGTATATGTACCAGCGGATGACTTAACTGACCCCTCTCCTGCCACCACATTTGCGCACTTGGATTCTACTGTTGTATTGAGCCGTGATATTGCTTCTAAAGGAATTTACCCAGCCGTAGATCCATTAGACTCCACCTCTCGCCAGTTAGATCCTTTGATTATCGGCGTTGAGCATTACGAAGTTGCCCGTGGCGTGCAGAGAGTATTGCAGCGATACAAAGAGCTGAAAGACATTATTGCCATTTTGGGTATGGATGAGCTTTCAGAGGAAGATAAAATGGCTGTTGCACGAGCGCGTAAGATTGAGCGCTTCTTGTCACAACCCTTCCATGTCGCCGAAATCTTTACCGGTTCGCCAGGTAAGTATGTTTCTCTCAAAGATACTATTGCAGGCTTCCAGGGTATTTTGGATGGTCAGTATGATGATCTGCCAGAGCAGGCGTTTTACATGGTTGGTTCTATCGATGAAGCGGTAGAAAAAGCGAAAAACCTATAAATTGCAGCAAGCAAAGGCAATAAAGAAATGGCTATAACAGTTCATTGTGACATCGTAAGCGCCGATGAATCCTTGTTTTCAGGATCTGTAAAGATGA